>JBKPBM010000078.1:0-7489 GCA_046744325.1 Actinomycetota bacterium
GCGTCAGGTCGGTGACCAGGCCGTTCTTCAGGGTCAGCTGGTAGATGTCGCTGTCGGTCCCGATCACGCCCTGGAAGTCGATGAGCGTGCCGTTTGGGGCCCACTGGGGATGGTACTCGTCGATGGCGTTGGTGGTGAGCCGAACCTGGTTCGCCCCGTTCGCGTCCATCGTGTAGACCTCGTTCTGGCCGTCCCGCGTGCTGACGAACACGATCTTCGAGCCGTCGGCGTTGAACTCGGGGTCGAAGTTCGTTCCCAGGCTGGTCAGCACGATCGGGTCGGACCCGTCCGACCGCATCACCTCCACCTGCGTGGTGCTCGATCGATTGCTGGTGAAGGCGATCAGTCCGTTGCGGCCACCCGCTCCGATCGCCCCGGCGGGAGGCGCGGCGAGGAGCACGGCGAGCATGGAGGAGGCCAGGATTCCGGCGGCGGCTGTGGCGCGGGCTCTCATGTTCTTGTTCCTTTCGTGGCGCTGCGGGCCCAGAGTCTAGCGGGGTGTGCCAGAGAAGACGACCGGGAACGCCCGATTTTGTGGCAAGGTGCCACCGCGCGCTGGCGGGGGTGAACCGTACGCATGAGTGTTGACAACCCCCCTTTCCTCCCGGACGCAGCCTCGGGAGCATTCGAGGTCCCGTCCGCCCCTGGTCGAACGAACCAGCGTGACCGGACACATCCCCGATGTGGCGAGGCCATCGTGAGCCAGGCCGTACCGGCCCAGACGCCGCGGCGGGGTGTTTGAGCCGGGCAGGTGCCGGTGGGATAGTTCTGCCTGAGATGAGTCGCACCGAAGCGGACACCGACGTCTCGATCGTGGGGACCGGAGCTCGGATCAAGGGCACGTTCGTGTCGACCGGCTCGCTCAGGATCGGCGGCGAGCTCAAGGGCAAGGTCTCCGTCGAGGGAGACGTGCTCGTCTCGCCGGGCAGCGTCGTTCAGGCGAACATCCAGGCCGGAAGCATCACGCTCGGCGGGCGGGTGAAGGGCAACCTCGCCGCGCCGGGGGACATCTCCCTGCCCCCGGAGAGCGTGGTCGAGGGCGACGTCCAGGCCCGCAGCGTCACGGCGCACGGGTCGGTCAAGGGCAACGTGGTGGCCGAGGACCGGGTGGAGATTGGCGCGGGCGGCCGCGTGGACGGCGACGTCACCTGCAGGACGCTGGTGGTGGTCGAGGGGGCCGTGTTCTGCGGGCGGTCCAACATGAGCAGCGGCTGAACCTCGGCCTGCCGCACCTGCGAGGATGGCGTGATGGCCTCGTCTCCGGTGGTTACCCTGCCACGCGGCTTCACCGTCCGGGCCGCCTCCTGGGATGACCTGGCGGGGGTGGTCGAGCTGTTCCGTGAGGCCGACCTCGAGGACTGGGGAGAGGTCGACGTCACCGAGGTGGCCATCCGGGACGAGTGGGAGGACCCGGACTTCGACCTGGCCCGCGACACGTGGCTCGTACTCGAGGAACAGGCGGATTCGTCGAGCGGCATCCCGGCGGCGTACGCATCGGCCATCGCGCTCGACAACCATCGTCATCTCCAATCGTGGGGAGTGGTGCACCCGTCCCATCGCGGAAAGGGCCTGGGTTCGCATCTCATCGACCTCATCGAAGCGCACGCGGAGGGGCACCTTCGGCTGGCGGACTCTGACCAGCACGTCGTGCTTCGCATCGGCGTGGTCGGAACGAGCGCCCCCTCACATCGACTGATCGAAGGGCGTGGGTTCATGCCCGTCCGTCACTTCTGGCGGTTGCAGCGCTCGCTCACAGACGACCTGGCCGGCCCAGGGGACATCGCCGGCATCCGGCTCCGCCCCTTCCGATACGGCGAGGACGATCGAGCGTTCCACGCCGCCGTGGAGGAATCCTTCGCCGACCACTGGGGGTTCGTGCAACGCGGGTTCGACGAATGGGCGGCGCACCGGTTCCACGAGTCCGCGTTCAACCCCGACCTCTGGTTCGTGGCCGAGGAGGGCGCCGAGGTCGTCGGCTGCCTGATGGGCGTCGACGAGAACGGCAAGGCGTGGGTGGGGATGCTCGGGGTTCGACCGGCCTGGCGCCGTCGCGGCGTCGGTGAGGCCCTGCTCCGCCACGCGTTCGTCGAGTTCCGGCGCCGTGGCTACGACGAGGTCGGGCTGACGGTCGACGCGGCGAACCAGACCGGGGCCACCGCCCTGTACGAGCGGGTCGGGATGCACGCCATCCGCCGGTACGACGTCTACGAGAAGACCCTCCGCTAGACGGGACGGGTTAGGATCGAACGGTCCAGCCGGGGCATGTCGCCGGTGCCTTCGGATCTCCGGCATCCCAGCGGTCGAGCCCCTCCAGGCCGGCGCGCACGTCGTCGAAGGTGTCCCATTCGATGAACGGGATCCCGTCGGCCAGGCAGATCGCCGGAAGGTGTTTCTTGGCGAAGACGACATCCGCGTAGAGCGCCCCGTACCGGTCGGTGTGCCCCTCTCCGACGAACGCCACTGGGCCCCGGCGCGATCGCTCCTGGGTGACCGCCAGCATCTTGCACGTCCCGCATCCAACGCACTCCGGGTGGGCCACCGGGAACTCGATGCGCGGCCCCTGCGCGTTCGGGAATGTCGTGCGGTTGGTGAGGACGCGGACCTCCTCGAGCCCGGCCGCCCGCAGCATCGGCTCGACGTAGAACCCCATCCCGTCGCTCGCCACGACGACGTCCGCCCCTGCATCCCCGGCCCACCGCGTGAAGGGGGCGAAGGTCGGATCGAGGCGGTAGCGATCCAGGACGAAGGCCAGCAGGTCCGACTCGCGGTGCCCTCGGACCAGCGCGGCCTGCCGGATCAGGCATTCGCGGGAGCCGATCTCACCGCGCTGGAATTCCAGATCGATCTCCCACCACTCGGGCGAGGCGAACACGCGAAAGATCTCCTCGGACACGTCCTGGTCACAGATGGTCCCGTCGAAGTCGACCACGATCGAGCCCACGGTGAGGCCGCGGCCGGGCGAGGGCTCGGAGAGATCGGTCGGGTGGACGATATCGGCCACGGCCACAGGTTGGCCGACGGGCGGGGTTGGTGGCAACCTGCTGGACATGCACCTGCGCGGGAGGTCCGCCCTGGTGACCGGAGCCTCGAGCGGGATCGGCCGGGCCACCGCGCTGGCGCTCGCCCGGGCCGGGGTGGCGGTCAAAGCCACCGGTCGGGACGCTGCCGCGTTGAACGCTCTGGCAGCCACGAACGGCGGGATCGAGGTCCACGCGGCGGACCTTGGGTCGCCCGAGGGGGTCGAGCGCATCACGAGCTGGGCACCTTCCGTGGACATCCTGGTCAACAACGCGGGCTTCGGCTGGCGGGGGTCCTTCGTCGACATGGACCCCGACCTCGCCGAGCAGCTGATCCGGGTCAACGTGCTCGCGCCGATGCGGCTGTGCGCCGGCCTCCTCCCCGCGATGATCGATCGCGGACGGGGCCACATCGTCAACGTCGCCTCCATCGCCGGCCACGTCGGCGTGCGCAACGAGGCCGCGTACGCGGCGACGAAGGCCGCGCTCATCGCCTTTTCGGAGAGCCTGCGCTACGAGGTGAGGGGATTCGGCGTGCTCGTCACCGTCATCTCTCCCGGAGTCGTTCGAACCCCGTTCTTCGAACGAGAGGGCCATCCGTATGCTCGCCGCTTTCCCAGGCCGATGCCCCCCGAGCGAGTGGCCGGAGCGATCCTGCGGGCCATCGAGACCGAGCGGCGGGAGGTGTTCGTTCCGCGGTGGATGGGCGTCCCCGCCCGGCTCCGGGGAGCGGCGCCCGGGCTCTACCGGAGGCTGGCGGCCCGGTTCGGGTAGGCACCGGTCCCGGCGTGGTGCTTCACGCGCCGGCGTTCTCCCGTCTCACGATGGGCGTCGGCGCGGGCGGCGAGGCACGCGGTGGCGATCAGGTCCTCGGACAGGTGCGATCGCCTGCCGGTGATGTAGGGAACGACGTCGCGCTCCTCCATCAGGGTGACCGCGCCCATGTTGATCGGGCCCTCGCGAAGACGGGTCCCGGTGAGCGCAACCACGCTGTGGACGGCGATGTGGATGCCCGCACGGCGAAGGCGGGCCTTCATGTCGGTGGCCTCGGTGGTGCACCGGCCGACCAGATCGACCACCTTGTGCCCGTTGTAGGTCAGGAACCCGTCCTGTTCGAGCCGGAAGCGTCCCGTCCTGCCGTCGGCGTGGACCGCCACCACTCCGGTTGGCCCGATCACCACGAAGTCCACCACGCTGGTCCGCAGGGGGAGGTCGAACAGGATGCGGTAGCCGCGCGGCTCCAGCGTCTTCATCAGCGCCAAGACGCGCTGGAGCGCGGTCTCGCGCTCCCGAGCCGTCCGAGCGTGGCGACGCTCCGAGCGAGGCAGGGCCAGGCGGCCGAACGCAAGCATCCCATCTCCTCCGTTCCCGACGTCCCTCGGCCCTTCATGGGCGGAGCCGGTGCGGGTCCTGGATGCCCGGGCGCCGGGCCTCCAGTAGGAACTTCGGCTCGACCGGAACCCGACTTCAGTGTCTGGGCGTCGAAGCGGACATCGTTTTTCACCCGCCGCCAGGCGCGGTCAGAGAACCCGTGGTTCGAGGGGAGGCAGCGATGAAGGCACGCATCCTGTCCGTTGTGGCCGCAGCCGCGGCGATCCTGATCGGTGGCTCCTCGGCGGCGCTCGCCTGCGGCGGCCTGGTGGCGCCGGGGCACGCCGAGGTCCTGGAGAAGGCCACCACGCTGGCCGCCTGGCACGGCGGGTACGAGCACTACGTCACCGGCTTCCAGTTCGCCGGTGCCGCCCAGGACTTCGGCTACATCATCCCGCTGCCCGGGGTTCCGGTTCGCATTCAGAAGGCGGGGGACTGGACCCTCGAGCGCCTGGAGCGAGAGGTGAACCCGGTGGAGCGGTTGGCCGCGCTGGCGGCGGTCCCTGCGCCCAAGGCAGCCGACGTGGAGATCATCCAGCGTGTCCGGGTGGACGCGCTTGACATCACGGTGGTCCGGGGCGGCGGGGCCGACGTGGTTGCCTGGGCCACGAAGAACGGCTTCGACCTCACGCCCGACGCGAGCTCGGTCCTGGGCCGGTACTCGTCCTCGAAGGCGGTGTTCGCCCTGGCGAAGTTCGATCGGGGAGCGGCGGCGCGGGAGGGCCTGTTCCAGGGCCAGGGCACGGTGATCCACTTCGTGATCCCGACCAAGGGGCCGTGGATCCCCCTGCGGATCCTGGCCATGGGGAAGTCGCCGGTGGAGCTGGTGGACGCCGACCTGTTCGTGCTCACGGACGAGCGTCCCGACTTCGCTCCATCGCTGAGCTTCCTCCCGGGGATGCACGTGCGGGCGAGCGAACCGGCCAGCGCCTCGTTGCTGTCGGACCTCCGGTCGGACCGCGGCATGGGGTGGCTTCCGGCGTCGGGCATGTGGCTGACCGCGCTGCATCTGCAGGGTCCGGCCCGCGACGTGACCTACGATCTGTCGATCGACGGAGGCGGCCCCGTCGGGGTGCCCGTGGCGGCCATCACGCCGCTCACGGGCGAATCGGTCTGGACGTGGGTGCTGACCGGGTTGGTGGGCCTGGCCGGGCTCGGCGCGCTCTGGGTGCTGTGGAGGCCAGCCGTCAGCCCCCGAAGCCTCAGTTCGCCACCATCGCCCGGAGCGATTGCTTGAGCGAGCCCATGGTGGCTAGGACCGCGGTGGGCTCGTACCCGCAGTGGGCCATGCAGTTCTGGCACTTGGGGTTGCCGGACCCGCGCCCGTACGTCGACCAGTCGGTGGTCTCGACCAGCTCCTGATAGGTCCCGCAGTACCCGTCGGCCATCAGGTAGCACGGGCGCTGCCATCCGAAGATCGAGTAGCTGGGGATCCCCCACGCGGTGCACTCGAAGTCGACCTTGCCCTCCAGGAAGTCCAGGAACAGCGGCGAGTGGTTCAGGCGCCACTTCTTACGCCGCCCGTCGGCGAAGGCCTCCCTGAACAGCTTGCGGGTGGCGTCCACGGGAAGGAAGTGCTCCTGGTCCGGCGCCTTCTCGTACCAGTAGGCCGGCGAGATCATCATGGCGTCGACCTTCAGCTCGTCGTTCAGGAAGTCCAGGACCTCGCGCACGGTCTGCGGCGAGTCGTGGGTGAAGAACGTCGTGTTGGTGGTGACCCGGAACCCGGCGTCCTTCGCCGCACTGATCGCCTCCACGGCCACGTCGAACACGCCCTCCTGGCACACCGACTCGTCGTGGCGCTGGCGAAGCCCGTCGATGTGCACGGCCCAGGCGAAGTAGGGCGAGGGCGTGAACTGGGTCATCTTGCGCTGCATCAGCAGGGCGTTCGTGCATAGGTAGACGAACTTCTTGCGCTCGAGGAGCGCGCCGGCGATCTGGTCGATCTCGGGATGGATCAGCGGCTCCCCACCGGCGATGGAGACCATGGGGGCGCCCGACTCCTCGATGGCCTTCACGGCGGTGTCCACCGACATCCGCTGCTTGAGCAGGTGCGCGGGGTACTGGATCTTGCCGCACCCGGCGCAGGCCAGGTTGCAGGCGAACAGGGGCTCGAGCTCGACCAGGAGCGGGAACTTGTCCCGCCTGTGCAGCTTCTGCTTGAACAGGTACATGCCCACCCTGGCCTGCTGTCGGAACGAGACCGGCATCGCCTATCGCCTCCCGGCGTTGATCATCGGTTCCATCATGACGTGGCTGCCTCCCTGCGGAGCTCGATGGGCAGGGTGAACTGCAGGGATTCGTCCACCACATGGCGTTCCTGGACGGTGATCGGGCCCAGGGCGGCCAGCGAGTGCACCACGCGGTCCACCAGGACGTCGGGTGCCGACGCCCCCGCGGTCACGCCCACGGTGTACGCGCCGATCAGCCACTGGGGGTCGATCTCGGTTTCGTCGTCGATCAGCCTGGATGGGCATCCTTCGCGCTCCGAAACCTCGACCAGGCGCTTGGAGTTCGAGGAGTTCCCCGACCCGATCACCAGGAGCAGATCCGACTCCTGGGCCAGCACCTTCACCGCGTCCTGCCTGTTCGAGGTGGCGTAGCAGATGTCGTCGGACCCGGGGCCCGACAGGTTCGGGAACCGCTGGCGAAGGGCCTCGACCACCTCGGTCACCTCGTCCACGGCCAGCGTGGTCTGGGTGAGATACGCCACGCGGTCCTGGCCATTCAGGTTCAGGTCGTCGACCTCCTCGGCCCGTTCGATCAGGCGGATGGCCTCCGGTGCCTCGCCGGTCGTTCCCTCGACCTCCTCGTGCCCGTCGTGACCGACCAGGACGATCGTGTACCCGGCCTTGGCGAAGCGCTTGGCCTCGGTATGGACCTTGGTCACCAGGGGGCACGTGGCATCGATGACCCGCAGCCCGCGGGCCTCCGCGTCGTGGCGGACCTGCGGGGAGACCCCGTGGGCCGAGAACACGCACAGGGCCCCCTCGGGGACCTCGTCGACCGAGTCAACGAACACCGCCCCGCGGCGCTCCAGATCGCGCACGACGTGCACGTTGTGAACGATCTGCTTGCGGACGTAGACGGGGGGTCCGTAG
>JBKPBM010000048.1:0-3515 GCA_046744325.1 Actinomycetota bacterium
TGCCCGCATAGATGTGGTTGAGCGTGCCCCCCCGCTCGTCGAAATCGAGCAGGTGGCCGGTGGCCCGCGGCGAGGAGACGAACTGGTACGCCGCCGAGCCGCCGGCGGTGTGCCCGTTGAACACCGGCTTGAGGTCGCCCGTGACCACGATCGGCGTCCAGGTCTGCCCGTGGTCCATGCTCTTGAGGAGCCCGCTGTCCCCGGCGAACCCGTCCCCGTACGTGGCCCACACCTCGTTGTCGTTCGGCGGGCGCCGGAATCCGACCGAGGCGATCGTCGTCTGGTCAAGGTTGTCGAGGCCCGCGCTCACCGCCGTCCACGTGTTTCCGGCATCTAGCGACGCATGCAGGCCCGACGTGTCGCCGCCGATCACGAACCGCTTCGAGCCCCGGGCGGGGTCCTTGGCGATCACGTTGATGAACCCCCCGCCCCACACTCCCGACTGGCTGAGGGTGGCGCTTCCCGTGGAGGCGCGGGTGCCGGCTGCCTTCGGACCCGGCCGGGCGCCAGCCCCCGGAAGCGGCGATGCGAGGAGCAGGGCAAGGAGCGAGAGGACCACGAACGGTCCCCCCATCACCGTGCGGGATCGACGAGCCTTCATGGCAGGAACCCCCCGGGCTCGGACGGCGAAGTGTACGCCCCGCCCGGCGAGCCTTTCCAGGCGATCGGCGACAAATACAGGGGGGGCGATCTCGCTCGAAACGTTTACCCAGGAGACCTGGTGCCCGGGTCTGGCACGATATGGGCCATGAACCTGCTCGACGTGGCCATCATCGTGGTGGCCATCCTGGCCGCGGCGAACGGGTTCCGCCGTGGCGCCGCCCTCCAGGTCACCACCTACCTGGGCCTCCTGGCCGGCTTGCTCCTCGGCGCCATCATCGCCCCCAAGGTCGGGGCTCTGGCATCTTCCTCCCTCGGGCGGGCGGCGCTCTCCCTGGCCGTCCTCCTGGCCTTCGCGGCGATCGGCGACGCCGTGGGCTGGATGATCGGCAGCCGCATCTGGGTGGCCGCCCGGCGCAGCGTCCTGGGCGGGGTCGACTCGGCGGCGGGATCCGTGGTGGCCGTCGTCGCGCTGCTCCTGGCGGTCTGGTTCCTCGGCTGGAACCTGGTCAACGGGCCGTTCCCGGCGGTGTCGGCCCAGATCCGTGGGTCCGCCATCGAGCGGGGACTGGACGAGCACCTCCCCCGCCCGCCCTCGCTCCTGGCCGAGGTCCGGCAGTTCCTGAACCGGTTCGGCTTCCCCGAGGTCTTCGCCGGCCTCCCGCCCTTGCCGGCCGGGCCGGTGGCCGAACCGTCGAACCCGGAGGTCAGGGCGATCTTCGACCTGGCGGACCAGAGCACGGTTCGCATCGTCGGCGAGGCCTGCAACGCCATCCAGGAGGGCAGCGGGTTCGTGGCGGCCGAGCACTACATCATCACCAACGCGCACGTGGTCGCCGGGGTCACGGCGTCCGAGGTGCAGCAGCAGAACGGGCCCTCGCAGGGCGCCACGGTGGTGCTGTTCGATCCCAAGCTGGACATCGCCATCCTGCGGGTGGCCAACACGCCGGGGACCGTCCTCTCCCTCGACGGGAAGGACGAGGGCCGCGGGACGCAGGGAGCGGTGCTCGGCTTTCCGGAGGGCGGGCCCCTCAAGGTGGGCCCCGGGGCGGTTCGCCGCGACGTGAACGCCGTGGGCCGCGACATCTACGGGCGTTCGGTGGTCGAGCGCGACGTCTACGAGCTGCAGGCGGTGGTCAGGCCCGGGAACTCCGGCGGGCCCTTCGTCCTGAAGGACGGCACGGTGGCCGGGGTCGTGTTCGCCGCGTCGACCACGGACGGTGACATCGGGTACGCGCTGACCACGCCCCAGGTCAGGCCGCTGCTCGATCGGGCGGAGGGCAGGATCCGGCGCGTGTCCACCCAGGGCTGCGCCCGCTGACCGGCGCCCGGGTCACTCCTCCATCACCACGCGCACGTCGCCCTTGCGGTCGAGGAGGGAGAACGCGGTGATCTCGTCCTCCCGGCGAAACACCATGGAGATCCTGCTGTCCCCCACGCGAAGGTCCCGGATCTCCACGTGGTTCAGCCAGGGGGGGAGGTGGGGCTTGTTCACCGTGAGCATGTTGTCCTTCGCCCGGGCCGACAGCCCCAGGATCGACTGCAGCATCAGGATCGGCGCCCCGGCGGCCCACGCCTGGGGCGAGCAGGCCACCGGATAGCGCACCGGCTGGTTGGGGGTGCGGCGGGTGAACCCGCAGAACAGCTCGGGCAGGCGCATGTAGTCGGCGTGGATGGCCACGTCGAACAGCGCGGTGGCCACCCGGTTGGTCGCCTTGACGAACCCGTAGCGCTTGAGCCCGGCGGCGATCAGCGCGTTGTCGTGCGGCCACACCGAGCCGTTGTGGTAGCTCATGGGGTTGTAGGCGACCGCCGACTTGCTCATGGTGCGGATGCCCCACCCGCTGAACATGTCGGGCTGGAGCAGCCGGCGGGCCACCGCCTCGGCCTTGTCGGGGTCGACGAGGTCGCAGGACAGGGCCTGCCCGGGGTTCGAGGTCACCGTCCTGACCTGCCGCTAGTCCCCGTCCAGGGCCTCGGCGAAGTACTGCTCGTCCTGCATCCAGAAGTCCCGGTTGAACTGCATCCGGAGCCGGAGGGCCTGCCGACGAAGGCGCGCCGCGCGCTCCTGGTCCCCCAGCGCCTCGAACACCTCCGCCGCCCGCCACTTAGCCAGGTACACGTACGCCTGCACCTCGACCAGGGCGATCGGCCCCTTCGCCACCTCGCCGTCGGCGTGCACCACCGAGTCCTCCGAGTCCTTCCACCCCTGGTTGACGATCCCGCCCGGCGCGCGGCACTGGTACTCCACGAACCCGTCGCCGTCCCGGTCGCCGTAGGTGTCGATCCAGTCCAGCGCCGCCAGGACATGAGGCAGCATCTCGCGGGCGAACTCCAGGTCGCCTGTCCACCGGAAGTACATCGCGGAGAGCAGGACGAACAGCGGCGTGGCGTCGACGGTCCCGTAGTAGGGCGTGTGGGGGGTCAGCCCCGCCCCGGCCAGCTCCCCCCGGCGCAGCTCGTGCAGGATCTTTCCCGGCTCCTCGTCGCGCAGCGGGTCGTCCACCTGTCCCTGGAACCTGGCCAGAAGGCGAAGGACGTCGCGAGCCATCGTCGGGTTGACGGAGAGGAGCTGGTGGGCGGTGATCAGCGAGTCCCGGCCGAACACGGCCACGTACCACGGGATCCCCGCGGCGATGGTGGTGCCGGCGTCGTCGATGCGCGTGCATAGGGCCCGGAGATCGCGCACGCTCCTGACCAGGAGCTGGTTGAACAGCTCGTTGTCGGTGCTGATCCGAGACCCGTGCCGCTCCCAGTCCTCGTAGGAGCGCCGGAGCCGATGGACGGCCGCATCGAACTCGACCACCGGCTGCCCATCGCCGTCGATCAGCGGGGAGAACGTCATGGCGAGCATCCCGGTCTGGTGCGGTTCGAGGGACAGGGTGAACTCGACGTCGATGCGATCCCCCACCACC
>JBKPBM010000117.1:0-2325 GCA_046744325.1 Actinomycetota bacterium
GGCGCAGTCCAACACACACTCCGCCGAACCGCTTGGTATGGTCCCGCCCGCCGCCACGGATGATGTCGGCGACAGCCGCAACGCCGCCCTCGGTTCCGTCCTCCGCTGCTGCCCGGCCCCACTCAAGCACTTGCTCGAAGCTCGCCTCTCCCACCGCTTCCACTCCTTCCCCTGAGGGCCCTAACGCGCAAGAGTCTAGTGCGATGGGCGACGGGTTCTACGCGACATTCGACGGACCAGCGCGTGCAGTGCGATGTGACACTGGCGATCTCGAGAGCCGTCCGAGCGCTCGGACTCGAGATTAGGGCGGGCCTGCACACCGGGGGAGTGCGAGCTCATCGATAGAAAAGCCGGCGGACTCGCCGTGTCAATCGGGGTCGAGTGGCTGCGAATGCAAGGCCGTCCCAAGTGCTGGTGTCCCAGATGTTGAAGGACCTGGTCGCCGGCTCCGGCCTCGTCTTCGAGGATGCCGGGGAGTACCGGCTGAAGGGCGCGCCCGGTCGATGGCGGCTGTTCACCGTGGTCCGCGATTAGGGCAAATGGGGTTGCCAGTCCATGTAAGCTTCGGCATTCACAGGGCTGGACTGGGAACGTGTTGGTCATCCTTGGCCCGGGTAATCGTCCGGGCACCAGAGATCGCGCCTTCCTCGGCTACCTAGGTCGCTCCTCCGCCTCCCGGACCCGCCGCTCGGCGTCGTCGAGCTCGTCCCGCCAGCCCGGCGGGACGTCCTCGGCTTCGCCCTCGAACCCCTCGTCCAGCTCGTCGCTCAGGCACGAGGTTCACGCCCTCTTCCGCTGTTTCTCGACGGCTCTGGTACCGATGTGCTACTCGAGGCATCCGGGAGGTTCGCGTCACGAGCGCACGAGTGCCGTGTTCGCCTGTCGGGTTTCGAGACCGCCGCCCTCGGCCGGACTAGGCGACCCCACCACGGTGGATTGTAGCGAACCGCCCAGATACAGCTGATCGACCAGGATCGAGGTGGGCGACGTCCCTGTCAGCGCCGCCGGGCGAAGGACTGGCTCGACTGGGCACTTGCTCGGCTGGGTGATCCCCCGCTCCGCGAGCTGATCCCGTACGCAAAGCCGGGGGGCCCGTAGCAGTTGGACACTGTACGTGTGAACGATGGCGTGCGCACACTCTTGGAGCGGCAGCCGGGCTGGCCTGAGGCCCTCAAGCGACTTGCCGAGCTGAATGACACCTATGGTTCGCAGGCCGTCGCTGACGCCACGCGCTACGCGGATCACTACCGCGGTCGCAGAGCGGCCATGGTGTTCGATGTGGTAGCGAGCCGCCAGCGGACCTACAAGAACAGGGTCCTCCCGTGGGTTGAGCGCTTCGAGGCGACTCCCCCCGCGCGTTCGCTAGCGGCGCTCGCCTCTATCGGTCCGCCCCTGGAGGGCCTCCGCAGAGGTGAGGCCGACACGATGCGAGATGTCGCGAGCGGCCTCCTGCAATTCGGCACGGACCATCGAGTTCAAGGGGACGATGCAACTGTGGAGGCGTGGGCCGGCACGGTTGCTCCCTTGGAGCTGGCGCCTGCTTTGGATCCGTACGTGGGCTCGGTAGCCGGCATCGGAATCGCTCTCTTCGCCTACCTTCGAATGCAGTCCGGCGCGAACGCGCTGAAGCCAGATGGACGTGTTCGTGCTGCCATCAAGTCCTTGGGTTTTCCCGTCCCGCGCGGTGAGGCTGCGCTCCTGACTCTGGGCGGCCTGCTGCGGACGAACTCGCTATTCCCCGCCTCGTGCTGGATCAGCTGCTCTGGGCTGTGTCGGAGTAGGTCCTACGAGTTCGTCTGGCTGTCGGTGGTGGCGTGTACCGTGCTCCCATGAGCGACGCATCGCCGACGTCGGAGGACATCGCCGACCAGGCAAACTGGACCCTCATCGCAGACGATGACGACATCTGGGCACGCCCGCAGGAGCATCCTCCGCCGCTGGCGCATCCACGTCCTCCACTCCTCAACACCCATGAGATGGGATGGGACCCCTTCGAACATCTCATCCTCGTGATGGCTCGGAGCCTAGACGGTGCCTATGCCGCGCACCGATACGGCAAGCCGGGACAGGAGCAGCATGGACTCGATGCCGTCGGCTTCTTCACAGACACGCCTCCCGCCGTCTACCAGGCGAAGCGCTGGCAGAAGTTCGGGGCTTCCGACCTCGAGGACGCCGTCGAGCTCTACGCGCAGGGGAGTAGGCCCTTCGGCGCCAATCGGGTCGTCGTCGCGGTCGCTACGGAGGTGCGTGACAACAAGACCATCGAGATGCTCGACCAGCTCAGACGGAAGTACCCCGACATCCGGATCGAGCTGTGGGATCAGC
>JBKPBM010000259.1:0-3789 GCA_046744325.1 Actinomycetota bacterium
GATGTAGGCCCTGAGGGCCACCAGGTCCTCCTTGAACCGGTAGCCGCGCACCACCACCAGGACGTGGCGACCGGTGAGGTCGTGGTCCAGATCGGGCAACCCGGTGCCGCTGAACAGCAGGTCGCGCTCGCGAGCCATGAACTCCAGCGTGTTCGTGGCGAACCGCTCGAACTGCTCGGCCAGGCGATGCCTGGCGGCCTCCATGTCGGCGGCCACGGATTCCGCGCTCTGGCGGATCCCCACCGCCACCAGCGCGTCGCTGACGTACACCCGATCGCCATCGAGGCGAACGGGGTCGCCCTCGCGAATCTTCGTCATCAGGAGCGACCCGATCCCGTCGATCAGGGGGATGCCGTGCTCGACCAGGATGAGGGGCCCCAGGTTCGGGTACCGGCCGCTGATCGACCGCGCCGCGTTGACCACCGCCGAGGCGCCCTTGGCCACCAGCTCCTCGGCCGCCACCCGGTCGAGGTCCTCGTGGTCGATGACGGCCACCTCCCCCGGTTGGAGGCGCCGCAGGAGGTTCTTGGTTCGACGGTCGACCCTGGCCGCATGGGCGGCGGTCCTGGCCCGACGGCGGGAGACCCGGAGGGCTATGCGATCACCTCGTCCTTCATGAGCCTGGCGTGCCCCTGGACCCCGACTCTGGATCCATCGCCCAATAGTCTTCCATCCCGGGGCGGCACGCGAACGAACCCGGCAGGGGTGCAGCCCGCGAGGCAGGCCGTCAGTCGGCGTCCGGCCCGGCCGAGCCGTGGGGGGCCCGTCCGGGCAGCGAGAATTTGTCCCGGAGCAGTCGCATGAATCCGGCGGACCCGTCCCGCCTGACCAGACGGATCGGCCGCTCGGCCCGGCGGACCCTGACGCTCGACCCGACGGGGAGCTCCAGCCCCGGCCGGCCGTCGGCCGAGAGGATCCCGGGCTCCTCGCCCATCACCCGCAGCGTCACCTCGTGCCGCGCGTCCAGCACGATCGAGCGGTCGAACACCATGTGCGCCGAGACGGGCGTGAGCAGCAGGCAGTCGACGTCGGGAACCACGATGGGACCCCGGGCGGAGAACGAGTACGCCGTGGAGCCCGTCGGGGTGGCCACGATGACCCCGTCCGCCGAGAACACCGTCACGTACTCCCCGCCCACCTCCGCCCGAAGCGAGATCACGCGGTGGCGTTCGGTCTTCTCCACGATGACCTCGTTCAGCGCCCACTCCGGTTCGGTCCAAGGGGCGCCCACCGGCTCGGCCACCAGGGCCAGGCGCTCCTCCAGCCGGATCTCACCGGCCAGCGTGCGAGCCAGCAGATCGGCGGCCGCGTCGGGCTCCGCCTCGGTCAGGAAGCCGAGCCTGCCCACGTTCAGGCCGAGCAGCGGCGCATCCGCGCGGTAGGCGAATTGGGCCGCCCGCAGGAGCGTCCCGTCACCGCCCACCGAGACCACCAGGTCGAGCCCGTCGGGGAACGCCTCCGCCGGACGGGTGTCGTCGGCGGCCAGTGGTTCGCCCGGAAGGCCCCGGGTCGACACCCCATGCTCGGCCAGCCACGTGAGGACGGCGGCCGCGGCCTCGACGGCGTCGGGACGGCCACCGTGCACCACCAGGCCGACGCACCCGATTCGGTGAGGCATCGGCACCTCAGGCCTCTCCCGTGCGCCCTGCGACGTGGCCCGCTTCGCGCACCGCCTGGTCCAGGGTCGCATCGAGCCGGGAGCCACCGTTGGTGTCCCGTGGGCGCCGGAGATGGAGCAGGAACTCGGCGTTCCCGGCCGGGCCGAGCAGGGGCGAGGCCATCACCGCCACCGCCTCCAGGCCGAGGTCCTCCCCCCTGCCAGCCACCTCCAGGACCACCCGCCGCCAGAGCGCCGGGTCGGAGACGACCCCTCCAACCTCGACCTCGTCCCGACGGGCTTCGAACTGGGGCTTGACCAGCAGCACGAGGTCGGCGCGGGCGGCCGCGCAGCCGGCGAGGGCGGGAAGCACCCGTCGCAGGGAGATGAACGACAGGTCGGCCACCAGCAGGTCGGGGCGGCCGGGCAGCGACCCCGCATCGAGGTCACGGACGTTCGTTCGCTCAAGGACGGTCACCCTCGGGTCCTCGCGGAGCCGCCAGTCGAGCTCGCCGTACCCGACGTCCACCGCGATCACGGCGGCCGCCCCTCGCCGGACCAGGCAGTCGGTGAACCCTCCGGTCGAAGCGCCGGCGTCGAGGGCCAGCCGGCCCTCCACGCCGATCTCGAACCGATCGAGGGCGGCGTCGAGCTTCTCTCCTCCCCTTGAGACGAACGGGCGAGGGGGTGGGCTCAGCGTGATCGGCTCGTCGGGCAGGACCAGTGCCCTCGCGTTGGAGGCGGGCCGGCCGGCCACCAGCACCCGGCCGGTTCGAATGGCCTGGACGGCGTCGAGGGCGGAGGACGCCACCCCTCGTCGGACCATCTCGAGATCGAGTCGGCGCCGCACCTCACACGGGTTCCCGCAGGTGCTGCTCCATGCCGGCCCAAGGATAGCAACCGGCCCCTCCGGACCGGCCGGGTATGATCCGCGCCACGGGATACCGCGGCCGGGGAGACGGGTGGCCACCAAGCGGCAGGTTGAGCAGAGGCTGCGAGAGCTGATCGATCGGCTGGACCACGCCGACGGCGGCGTCCATGGGTCGCTCGCGGAGTCCCTGCCCGAACCCCGCATCATCCGCCTGGACATCCCGGACCTCGACGCAAGCTGGTGGACCGAGATGCACGATGGCCGGATGAGGGGCCTGCACCGCGGCGGCCCGGAGGACCACGACATCCGCGTGCGCGTGGACAGCGATCACCTGGTCGAGCTGATCGACGGGCAGCGCTCGCTGTTCTCCTCGTTCATGGCCGGTCGGGTGAAGATCGAGGCCAGCTTCGCGGACCTGCTCCGGCTGCGGAAGCTGGCCTAGGACGCTGGCGAGGGCGGCCGGATGCTCCCGCTTCGCGACGACAACCCGACCAGCCGGACCGCCATCGTCACCCTGGCCATCATCGCGCTGAACGTGGTGGCGTTCCTGGCCTGGGAGCCGATCTTCGTGGGGTCCAGCCCGAAGGAGCAGCTTCGGCAGGAGACCTTCTTCTTCTGCCATGCCCTGATCCCGTACGAGGTCATCCACCAGACGAGCCTGGGCGATGGGGGCCAGCAGGCCCGCCAGGCGCTGGCCGAGTCCGGGCTGTTCCGCGATCCGGGCGACGCCGCCGGCTTCCAGCAGTACCTGGCTCAGCACTGCCCCCACAAGAGCTGGCTGTTGTCGGTGTTCACCTCGATGTTCCTGCATGCCGGGTGGTTGCACATCGGCGGCAACATGCTGTTCCTCTGGGTGTTCGGGAACAACGTCGAGGACAAGCTGGGCCGGATCCGCTACCTCCTGTTCTACCTGGCCTCCGGCATCGTGGCCACCATCCTGCAGGTGGCGCTGGTCCACACCGGGGCGAACGCCGTCCTGCCGAACCTGGGAGCCTCCGGAGCGATCGCGGGCGTTCTGGGCGCGTACCTGTTCATGTTCCCGAAGCGGCGGGTCTTGACCCTGGTCTTCTTCTTCCTGATCACGTTCGTCTACCTGCCCGCGTACATCGTGCTCGGAGCGTGGTTCGTCCTTCAGTTCTTCAACGGCGTGGCCGCGCTGTCCTCCCGGGTCAACGTGGGGGGTGGGGTCGCCGTGTGGGCGCACATCGGAGGGTTCGCCTTCGGGTCGCTGATGGCCCTGCTGTTCTTCCCCAGGGAGCGGTTCGCAGACCGCCCGCCTCCGCGCCGGCCGGACGCCTCCGGCCGCGGGTGGGGCCGAGCC
>JBKPBM010000314.1:0-7417 GCA_046744325.1 Actinomycetota bacterium
GGCCGAGTTCGCGGCCTCGGCCGGGACCAAGAAGCTGCCGCCCGATGACGTTAGCTACTACATCGCCCTGCTCGCCGACGATCCGGAAGCCCTGCGCGGCAGCTTCGAGTTCTACCGCGCCATCGGCACGACGACGGCGCAGAACGAGGAGCGCAAGAAGCGGCGCCTGACCATGCCAGTCCTGGCGATCGGCGGCCAGGAGAGCGGCGGCGAAGGCCCTGCCAACGCCATGAAGCTCGTCGCGGACGACGTTCAGGGCCTGGTTCTGGCTGGCGCCGCCCACTGGGTCGCCGAGCAGGCGCCTGAGGAGCTGCTCGCGGCGCTGACCGAGCTCCTCGCCCCATTCCGGAACTCCTAGGAGGCAAGTCGAGCTCACCAGTTCGGCCAGCGGGAGGTTCGTCGCTCCGTACGGACTCTGCTGTCGAACGGCTGCAGTCGCGCCTCGGTCGCGAGCGCGTCGGCCCGTCCGGGCCGGATCGGAGGTCATCGGCGCGCAGACCGCTGTCGAGCACGGCACTGCCTGCGCCGAAGCCAGCCGACGCCTCTTCGTGTTCTAGCCGGATGTGGCGGTCGCCTCGACGGCCTGAAGGATGAGATGGGTTGCTGCCTCTGCCTGGGACACGAACGAGACGTGCGAAGACGGGACCTCCACGATCGTCGCGCTCGCGCGCTCGGCCATGAACCGCAGGAGCTCCGGCGGGGTCGCCTTGTCCTCGGTACCGAGCAGGTACCAGCACGGCAGCGTGTTCCACGCTGGCGGGGCTGACGGCGTGGCCGCGAACGCGGCAGCGGCGTATGGCCGCTGCGCCGCGGCCATCACCGCGGCCGGTCTCGGGATCGACGTCGGCGGCAAACGCCCGTGAAACGGCTCGGGGGCGAGGTAGAGGTCGGTGCCCTCGGTCCCGTCGGGATTGGTGAATGGAACGGGCCTGATTGAGGGCCCCACAAGGCTGCCTTCGAACTTCTCGAGGAGCTGCTGCTGGCTCTCGCCCACGTCGCACATCCAGCCGTTGAAGTAGACAAGCGCCCGGACCTGCTCATTGCCGATCGCGGCGGCGGAGATCACGTTGCCGCCGTAGGAGTGACCGACGAGCACGATCGGACCGCTACGGGTCCCCAGGAAGTCCGCCAGGTAGGCAGCATCGCCAGCGAGATCGCGAAGCGGGTTGCCGAACCCGATCACGGAACACCCGCGGGCTCGCAGAGCACGGATCTCGGCATCGAAGCCCGTCGCGTCTGCCCAAGCACCGTGGACAAGGACGATCGTCGGCGTCTCATCAGCCATCGTCATCACCGCTCCTTTACAGGCCGGCCACCGGTGCCGCGATCTGAACCCGGCACGCGTCGACGTGGAACGGCCGGATCGCCGTTCCAGCTTCGACGGCGGTGCTTAAGGTGACCTCCCTTCACCCAGCGGCCGGAACGCCGCGCGCGCGTCTCCTCGGCGAGGTTCTAGCCTCCTCCTACGCAGCGAAACCCCCCGCCGCCCGTCCGGAACGCGATCGGCTGTCCTCACGACGGAGGGACAGAGCCGGCGGCGCTAGCCTCGCTCGGGGACGGCCTCGACGGCGCTTTCGCGCGTCGAGAAGCGCCCCACGCAGACGACGTTGCCCTTGAGGCCGTACAGACGGACGGCCTCAACGATCGCGTGAGATGCGGCCTCGTCATCACCGGCGGCGCGCAGGATGGCGGCGGCTTCGGTGAGGATGTCCCCGCGCATGTTGGGCATCTCGTCCGTCGCGATCCTGATGGCTTCACGCGCAAGGCGCGCTGCCTCATCGTGGCCCCCAGCGTCGGACGCTGTGGTCGCCATGGCGATGCGCGACAGGGCTTGCTCGGCGGCGCCCTCAGCCGGCGCCGATTCCGCGCTCAGGTCCGCGAGGTCGGCGGCCTCGTCCGAGCGGCCGAGGGTCCGCAGGACGAGTGCCAGCCGGGCAGCCGACTGCGCGATGTAGTAGGGCTCGCGGTTGTCGCGCGCGAACGCAAGTCGCGTTCGTAGCTCCTTCGCCGCGGCCTCGTAGTCGCCTGCCAGCAGTTCCACGCTCGCCTTCGACTCCGCGAGGAACATCAGCATTCGGGGCGCGTGCATCACCTCGACGAAGATGTGCCGGGCTTGGTCGTTCAGGGCCCGCGCCTCGTCGAAGCGCCCGCGCATTGCCTCCAGGACCGCGCGATGGGTGAGGATGCCGGGATGCTCCATCCCCAGTGATGAAACGATCCGATCTAGCTCCTCTATGCATCTGTCGACCGGTGTCGGACCGAGAAGGAGCGCTTCGCTGAGCATCCACCGCGATGCGAGGCCTCTCGCGCATGTCCGTCGCTCGGTCGGCGCGGAGGAGGCTCTCGCGGAAGCCTGCCGCAGCCGACGTCATCTTCCCTTCGCGCATGTCGACGCACCCGAGCAGGAACGCCGCCCGTCCGCACCCGGAGTCGTCGCCCGCGTCCGCGTAGAACGCCGCCGCCTTGTCGGCCTCCCGGCGGATCGCCGCGAGCGGCACGGGGTCGGGGCCGACGATGAACTGAATACGCGCGTGCTCGAGCAGCGCCGCACGTTCGGACGACCGGTCGCCCGCCTTGGCCGCGCCGGCGGCGCGTTCGCGAAGCATCTCCTGCGCCTGCGCGAAATGCCCGAGGATGAGGTTCACCTCGGCGAGGCTCTGCGCCAGCGCCGACCGGCGCTCGTGGTCCGCTGGTAGCAGCGAGCGCGACCGCGCCATGAGGTTCTCCGCCGCTGCCATATCCATCCGGGCGAACGCCCTCTCGGCTCCCGTGGCCAGGCGGTCGCTCGCCCGGACCGCGAGCTGAGGATCCGGGGCAGGCGCGCCGGCGGCGCGCAGATGCTGCACGGCCTGCTCGAGGTGGTAGCCCACGACCTCGTCGGGCTCGGCCCGTTGGGCTGACGTCTCCAGCCAATCGCCGTAGCGCTCGTGGAGGCGGGCGCGGTCCTCGCGTGTCATGCTCTGGTACGCGGCGAGTTGGATCAGCACGTGATCGAAACGGAAGCAGGCCTCGGCCGTGCGAGCGATGAGCCGCTTGCTCGCGACGGCATCGACGTGACGGTCGATGAATGGATGCGCGTCCTCGGGTAGCAGCGCCGCCAGGGCATCGAGTCCCCCCTCGGGTCCGACGACCGACGCGCACCTGAGCACGTCGCGCTCGCCGGGCCCGAGGCGATCCAACCGCATCGTGAGCAAGCCTTGCAGGGAGGCCGGGATCGATTCGACCGCGTCGTCGTCCAAGGCGGCGAGGAGCTGTTCCGCGAACAGCGGGTTCCCGCGCGCCGTCTCGACGATGCGGCGCGTCGTTCCGGGAGCGAGCGTTCCGCCGCGATCGGCGACGAGCTCCTCGATCTCGGGCGTCGAGAGCGGGCCGAGCACCACGGTGTCGGTCGTCTCCCACGTCGGCCGCCGTTCCAGCAGATCCGGTCGGGCGAGGCACAGGACGAACACCCGGCCGGCGCCGCGGCGTACGAGGTGATCGATAAGGTCGAGGAACGTCGGCTCAGCCCAGTGCAGGTCTTCGAGGACGACGACGAGCGGGCGCTCGTCGGCGAGCGTCTTGAACAGGCCGGTTACGGCGGGGAACAACGACTGGACGGTGCCCGGCTCATCCGTCAGCCCGATCGCAGCGGCGATCTCGCGCGCGACGGCGTCCGGTAGACGCGCAGCGAGCGCCGGCCATCCGTGGGGACCGGCGGCATCCAGGACTGCCTCGCGCAAAGGCAGGAAGGTGATGCCCTCCCCGTACGCAGCGCAGCGGCCGGTGATCACCATCGCGTCCTCACCGATCGAGGACACGAACTCCTTGGCGAAACGCGTCTTGCCGATGCCCGCCTCACCGACGACCGTGAGCCGGGCCGGCTCGCCGGCACGAACCGCCGCTCTGAAGGCGGTGCGCAACCGGCTGAGTTCGGTCTGACGTCCGAACATCGGTGCGTCGAAAGTGCGGGCCACGGCGGGAGCGTTGGCAACGACATCGAGGACGCGCCACGCGTTCATAGCGTGGCCGTCGAGCGCGGCGTCGACGGGCTTCAGCACGACGGCCCCGCGGACCAGACGTCGTGTTGCCGGGCCGACGAGCACGTCTCCGTCCGTCGCCGCCCGATGCAGCCGGTACGCGGCGGTGACGACCGGGCCGGCGACGAGGTCGCGCAGCGACGCGCCGGCGCCGCCGACGATGATGTCGCCGGTCTCGACGCCGATGCGCACCACGTATCGGGCGCCCTCGGTCGCGGTATCGTCGGCGTTCAACTTTCCAACGGCGTCGCGCAGCTCGATCGCCGCGCGGGCGGCGCGCACCGCGTCGTCTTCATGGGCGACGGGGAAGCCGAAGAACACGACCAGCATGTCGCCGAGGATGTTCTCCACGCGGGCGCCGTGCCGGTTGAGGACGTTGGTCGCGATCTCGGATGCCCGGGCCCCGAGACGGCCGAGGGCCTCGGCATCGGTTCCTCGTCCGGCGGAGGGCGTCAGGTCCAGGGCAACTACGGTGACGATCCGGCGCTCACTGGGAAGCCATGCGCCGAGGCCTGGAGGTTCACGTCGCGATGATGCGGCGAGCTCCAACGAGGGATCATGTCTCAGGATCGCTCGTTCGAGCTCTTGCAGATCCGGCCCGGGCTCGACTCCCAGTTCGTCGATCAATGTCGCGCGCGCATCGCGGTACGCCTCCAGTGCGTCGGCCTGACGCCCGGTGCGGTAGAGCACGAGCATGAGGAGCCCGCGGAACCGCTCCCGGAAGGGTTGCTCCTTGACGAGCTGATCGAGCTCGACCACGAGTGATCCCGTGCGGCCCAGCGAGAGGTCCGTTTCGATCCGCTCCTCGACTGCGCCGAGTCGAAGCTCCACGAGGGCGGTGATCGCCCGCTGTGCAAACGGTTCGTATGTGAAGTCGGCCAGCGCCGGACCGCGCCACATGTTCAAGGCGTCGGCGAGCATCTGGGAGCGCACCTCGAGCGGCGCGCCGCGGGCCTGGTCGATCAGTCTCTTGAAGCGGTCGGCGTCGACGGCCTGGGGATCGACGGCCAAGCGATAGCCGCTGCCGACCGTCTCCAGGAGCGCGGGCGGCGCACCCTTGGCGCGTCCGGGCTCGAGCTCCTTCCGCAGACGGGAGACCAGCCCTTGCACGACGGTCGGCGCGGTGGCCGGTGGGTCCTCGCCCCAGAGCTCGTCGATCAGCCGCTCGGCGGAGACGACCTCGCCGGCATTGAGGACGAGGAGCGCGAGGAGCGCCCGGCGGCGCCCCGCCGGCAGGCCGACGCGCCGGGTCCCGTCCAGGACCTCCATCGACCCCAGGATCCGGAATTCCATGCGCAGCCTCCTCCGGCGGCTGCATCGGACGGTATCAAAGGGCGTCTTCGGACCGCCAAGGTGCCTTTAGCGCGTCGTTAGCGCCCGGGCGGACGATCGCCGCGAATCGCCGGAACGGCCGGCGGAGGAGTGAGGAGGAGACCATGGGCACGCCGTTCGTGTACGTCGGAACCTGGACCATCAAGGAGGGGAGGGAGGAGGAGGCGAGGAAGTTCTTCTCCGCCCACACCGATTTCGTCGAGACGAACGAACCCCGGCTGATCGCCTTCCATGTGTACGTCGACGAGGAAGGCCAGTCCTGTACGGTGGTTCAGGTTCATCCGGACTCGAGCTCCATGGAGTTCCACTTGGAGATCATCTCGGAGCACCTCGCGGGTGCATTCGACTACATCGACAAGATCCTGACCGAGCAGTACTACGGCCCGATGTCCGATGAGCTGGCGAAGACCCTCGCGCGGTGGGAGACCCCGGACGTGACCGTCATCAAGAGGCCGGACCACGTGGCGGGATTCACCCGGGCGGCGGTCCGCTAGCGGCGGTCAGGTGAGGAGGAAGCGATGATGACCGACGAAGCAAGCGAGTCGATCGCCCGGACGGCCGAAGACGTCTTCGCCTTCATCGCCGATGTGCGGAACGATCCGCGGTGGCACACGGACGTCCTCGAGGCGACGCTACGGCATGGCGCTTCACCGGCGAAGGGGTCGGTCTTCGAGATCAAGACCAAGCCGTTCATGGGCGTGTCCGGCGGGACCGTCACGATCTCTCGGTACGAGCCGCCCCGACGCCTCGTCTTCGACGTGAACATGGGCAAGATGAAGCCGACGACGACGTTCACGGTGACGAGGGATGGGTCGGGGTCGCGCGTGACGCGCCGCATAGACATGGAGCCCGCGGGACTGGTGCGGCTCATGGCGCCGCTTATGGGCGGCATGATGCACAAGCGCAACGCAGGATTCCTGGCGAACCTGAAGCGCAGCCTGGAGAGTGGTTCTTGACAGGAGACATTGCTGGATCCGGAGCACATGGGACCGGGAGTGGGATGATCAGCGGCCAATGAGCCCCACGCAACAAGCCGCGGCGGCGATCCAGGGCGCACTGTGGAGCGCGCGGGCCCGGGATTGGGCTGAGCTCCAGGAGCGTCAGCATGGGCCGAAGTACGAGGACGCGATCCAACGGATCGGCATCGGTCCGGGACGCACCGTTGTCGATCTGGGCTGCGGCGCGGGGACCTTTTGCCGCCTGGCGGCGGACGCCGGTGCGACCGTCACCGGCATCGACGCGGCCGCAGCTCTCGTGGAGATCGCTCGTGAGCGCGTCCCCGAAGGCCGGTTCGACGTTGGGGACATTCAGTCGCTGCCCTACGAGGATGGGGCCTTCGAGCGTGTCACGGCCTTCAACAGCCTCCAGTTCGTTCCCGAGCCGCCGGCCGCACTCGCTGAGATACGCCGCGTTGCCAAGCCAGGCGCACGCGTCTACATCCTGGTATGGGGACGCCAAGAGCACACCGAGCTCGTGGCGGTCATGAAGGCCCTGCACCCCCTTGCTCCGCCCAGACCGCCGGGTTCCCCAGGGGCGTTCGCGCTCTCAGCCCCGGGCGTGCTGGAGGATCTCGTCACAGGCAGTGGACTCACGACCATGGAGGCGGGGTACATCGAGCTGCCGTACGAATATCCCGATCAGGGGACGATGCTCCGCGCACAGTGCTCATCTGCGCCCGCGGTACTCGCGGCCCGTACCTCTGGCGAGACGAAGGTCAAGGAGGCAATCATCAGCGCACTGTTCCCATACCGGACGGAGTCCGGCGGCTACCTCATCCAGATGGAGTACCGGTACCTGACCGCCTCGGGTTAGTCCCGCCCCTCTCGTCCGAGACGGGCATTGGCGTCCCGCCTCGATCCCCTCGCGAACCGATCGCTGAAGGGCGACCTCTGCTGGGGCACAGACGGGCGCAGTCCGGCGCCTCTAGGCGTTTCGGACGGCCTCGTAGGTCAGAAGGGCGATGCCGCCTTCGATGGTCGGGGCGTCGACGAGGCGCATGGGTTTCCTGTCGCTGGTCTCGCCGAAGAGACGCTCGCCGGCCCCGAGCACGATCGGGAAGATCTTCAGCC
>JBKPBM010000303.1:0-1870 GCA_046744325.1 Actinomycetota bacterium
AGGGTCACGGCCATGCCGAACAAGCGGAGGGCGCGTCGTCTCACGTCCCCGTATCAATCGACACGTTCTGGAGGAGTCTGCACCCCTGTTAGCATCGGCCGGCGATGGCGACGGCGAGTCCCTCCGAACAGACGGAAGCCCTGCTCAGGGGCACTGCCGCGGTCATCCCCGAGGCGGAGCTGACGGCTCGGCTCGAACGCGGGATCGTGGAGCGCCGGCCCCTACGCGTCAAGCTGGGGATCGACCCCTCGCGCCCGGACCTGCACCTGGGGCACACGGTCGTCCTGCGCAAGCTCCGGGAGTTCCAGGAGCTCGGGCACACGGCCGTCCTGATCATCGGGGACTTCACCGGTCGGGCGGGGGATCCCTCGGGCCAGTCCGAGACCAGGGAGTTCCTGACCGAGGATCAGATCGAGGCCAACGCCCAGACCTATCTCGACCAGGCCGGGCTGGTCCTGGACGTGGAACGCGCGGAGATCCGCCGGAACTCCGAGTGGCTGGGCGAGCTGACCATGCCCGAAGTCCTGAAGCTCACGTCGTCCTTCACCGTCGCCAGGATGTTGGAGCGGGACGACTTCCAGATCCGCTACCGGGAGGGGCGGCCGATCAGCGTGGTCGAGTTCCTGTACCCCCTGATGCAGGCGATGGACTCGGTGGCGGTCCGGGCGGACGTGGAGATGGGAGGCACCGACCAGACGTTCAACCTGCTGGTGGGCCGAGACGTCCAGCGCGCGTACGGCCAGGACCCCCAGGTGGTGTTCACCATGCCGCTGCTGGAGGGGACCGACGGCGTCCGCAAGATGTCCAAGTCCCTGGATAACGCGATCGCCCTGACCGACCCGCCGGATGAGATGTTCGGCAGGCTGATGAGCATCCCCGACGAGCTGATCGTCCCTTACCTGCGGCTGTGCACCGCCTTGCCGGCGGACCAGATCCTCCGGCTGGAGGTTGAGCTAGCTGGCCATCTACTCAATCCGATCATCGCGAAGCGCTTGCTTGCCAGGGAGGTCGTGGCGCTCTACCACAGCACGGCAGCCGCACGTGAAGCCGAACACCGGTTCGACCTCGTTCACCGCGAGCACGAGATTCCGGGGGCCGTCCAGGAGGTACCTCTGCCCGCCGAGGCCATCCACGAAGGGCGGATCTGGCTCCCGCGGCTCCTTCCCCTGGTCGGGCTCGCCACCTCAAATGGCGACGCTCGCCGGCTCATGCTTCAGGGCGCGATCCGATTGGACGGTGTTCAGGTGAAGGAGCCCCTGAAGGAGTTCCTGCCCAAGGATCTTGAAGGGAAGACCCTCCAAGTTGGTCGGCGGAAATTTGTGCGAATCGCTGGTCGGAACGGCGGAATGAAGGATGCAGCCGGCCCCGATCGGCCTGATTCCCCTGGTTGACGGCCCCGGAGGCGGGGGCGTACCATAGCCGAGGCTTCTGGAAGACCAGGAGCAAGGGAAAACCCGGCATGGGACTCACCTTCCTGACAACCGGACACGGCAAGGAGGGGCGACTGACGTAACCGATCTTTCGAGGACCGGTTTCGCCAGCGCCGTCGGCTCGAAACGCCGGCGGCTCCTTGTTGTGTGAGGGGGTCGGGGAGGGCCCAGGCGGGAGAGCCCGCACCTTGAGAACTGAACAGTGTGCCAAAAGCCAGTGCACTGTCCCGTCATGAGATGCCGGGGGACGGCCCTCGGGTCGCCCACCGGGTTCGAATGACGCGGCATCGTACGAATACATGAACCGGACGGTTCAACCCGCCCGGATCGAACCATCTCTTACGGAGAGTTTGATCCTGGCTCAGGACGAACGCTGGCGGCGTGCTTAACACATGCAAGTCGAGCGATCGGCCCTCGGGGGGTAACCCCTGGGGGTACGG
>JBKPBM010000269.1:0-3104 GCA_046744325.1 Actinomycetota bacterium
CCCGTCCTGCGTTCCGACGAACTGGACCCGATTGGACCACCCATCTGTGGTGATGACGACGTCGTCCGACCACGTCGTACCACCGTCGTGGGTCCACCTCAGGATCCCGGTGAAGTTCGAGTCGTCGAACCCGGAGACCACGACATCCTTCGCGTCCAGGGCGTCGACCCCGTACCAGTAGTACGGAAAGCCGAGGTTCATGACCTCGGTCCACGACGTGCCGCCGTCGGTGGACTTCCACACCTGCCCGAGCTCGGCGGCCGCATAGCCCGTGGTCGCGGTGGGAAACGAGATGTCGTGGATGATGGCGCCCGGGATCGTGGCCAGCAGCCGCCAGGGGTGGGCATCCGGGCTCAGGCCCATTGGCGAGGGGTGCCCGCGAAGCGTCTCCTGCCGGAATGCCTGGAGAGATCGGGAGCTTCCCATCATCGGCACAAGGCTCGAAACGAATGGCGTCGACGCGGGCGCCGGCGAGCCGGCGAGACCGGGTGTCGCTGATGTCGCCGGACCCCAGGCCCACAGGACCACCGCGAGAACGATCATGAGCGTCGGAGCTCGCGTGCGCCTGCACCTCATCGCCGACCTCCATCCACGGAGCTCAAGCGCCACAGCCTACGCCCGATCATGCCGCTCCTGCATCGGCGCCCGAGCACTGGAGCCCAACTTGCGATCCCTCGGGCCCGGGCACGACACTGCCGGTCGGTGACCAACTCTCCCCCCCGGCGGCGATCCAGCATTCCTGGGCTCTCGCGTATGGGCAGGTGGCGACTCATTGGAAGCTCGGCGTCGCTCCTTGCGCTCACCGCCTGTCGATTCGGCGCGGCTCCGGGCGCGACCGACCAGGGCCGGGACATGGCCAACCTCTACCACCTGTTCTTCTACGTGGCCATCGGGGTCGGGGGGATCACCTACGCCCTGATCATCTGGTCGGCCATCCACTATCGACGGCGCAGGACCGACGATGATTCGCTCCCCAGGCAGACGCGCTACCACATCCCACTCGAGGTCACCTACTCGATCATCCCGTTCCTCATCGTGATCGGGCTGTTCGCGGCCACCTTCCGGACGGAGGTCAGGGTCGATCGTGTTGCCGCCAATCCGGCCGTGGAGATCCGGGTGACCGGCTTCCAGTGGCAGTGGCGGTTCGATTACGTGGGGCACGCGATCTCGATCGTCGGCGCTCCCGGTCATCCTCCGACGATGATCGTGCCGGTTGGACAGACCATCCAGATCGATCTCAATGCCGAGGACGTGATCCACTCGTTCTACGTCCCCGCGTTCCTGTTCAAGCGCGACGCCATCCCCGGCGTCCGCAATCACTTCGACATCACGATCCCAGCGCCCGGCCTCTTCCGGGGCGAGTGCGCTGAATTCTGCGGCCTCAACCACGGCGACATGACTTTCTACGTGCAGGCCGTCCCGGTCGTCCAATACCAGGCGTGGCTGACCAACGTGGAGAGCCCGTAACGTGACCATCGCCGTCGAGCGTCCGGCCTCGGAAGCGCAGCCACCGAAGCGCGAACGCGCCGGCCTGGTCGACTGGATCACCTCCACCGACCACAAGAAGGTCGGCATGCTGTACATCGGCACGACCTTCGTGTTCTTCCTGGCCGGCGGGATCATGGCCCTGCTGATCCGCACCGAGCTGGCCCGCCCCGGCCTGCAGTTCCTGAACAAGGATACCTACAACCAGCTGTACACCATCCACGGGACGACGATGATCTTCCTGTTCATCGCCCCCATGGGCCTGGGGCTGGCGAACTACTTCCTACCGTTGCAGATCGGGGCGCCGGACATGGCCTTCCCCCGGCTGAACGCGCTCAGCTACTGGCTGTTCCTGGGTGGCGGGCTGACCATCATGCTGTCGTTCCTGGCCTCCGGCGGAGCGGCCGCAACCGGCTGGACCTTCTACACGCCGCTGTCGGGCACCATCGGCAGCCCCGGGCCCGGGGTGGACATGTGGATCATGGGGATCCTGCTGACCAGCGCGGCCTCCATCATGACCGCGGTCAACCTGATGGCCACGACGTTCCTCCTTCGGGCACCGGGCCTGACCATGTGGCGGCTGTCGCTGTTCGTCTGGAACATGATCATCACCTCGCTGATGATCCTGGTGGCCTTCCCGCCGCTGGCGGGGGCCCTGGCCCTGGTGTTGATCGACCGGCACTTCGGTGGGCACTTCTTCGACCCCTCGCACGGAGGATCGGCGGTCTTATACCAGCACCTGTTCTGGTTCTTCGGCCACCCCGAGGTCTACATCATGATCCTGCCGTTCTTCGGGATCGTGACCGACATCCTGCCGGTGTTCAGCCGGAAGCCGGTGTTCGGCTACCTCGGGTTCGTCCTCGCCTCGGTGGCCATCGCCGGGCTGTCGATGACCGTGTGGGCGCACCACATGTTCACCACGGGCGCGGTGCTGAACCCGTTCTTCAGCGGGATGTCGATGCTGATCGCCATCCCCACCGGCATCAAGTTCTTCAACTGGATCGGGACCATGTGGGGCGGCAAGATCACCTTCTCCACGCCGATGTGGTGGTCGATGGGGTTCATGCTGAACTTCCTGCTGGGCGGGATCACCGGGGTGATGCTGGCCAGCGCGCCGATCGACTTCAACGTGCAGGACACGTACTTCGTTGTGGCCCACATGCACTACGTGCTGGGGGGCGGCAGCCTGTTCGCCATCTTCGCCGCGGTCTACTACTGGTTCCCGAAGGCGTTCGGGTTCCGCCTGCGCGAGTCGACGGGCAAGCTGGTGTGCCTGATCGAGTTCATCGGGTTCAACCTGACGTTCTTCCCCATGCACCTGCTTGGGCTGAAGGGGATGCAGCGGCGCATCGCGGACTACGCGCCCGACCTCGGCTGGACCCACTTGAACGAACTGGCCACGCTGGGGTCGTACGTGATGGCCGTGGGGGTGCTGCTGTTCGTCTGGAACGTCGTCGAATCGGTACGCCGCCGCGAACCCGCCGGGGACGACCCGTGGGAGGGCTACACGCTGGAGTGGGTCACCACCTCGCCCCCGCCCGAGCACAACTTCCACTGGCTGCCCCCGATCCGCTCCGAGCGCCCGGCGTTCGACTGGCGCCATCGCAACGACGGTGATC
>JBKPBM010000053.1:0-7897 GCA_046744325.1 Actinomycetota bacterium
CCGATGTGGTCCAGGTGTGGATGGTGTACGCCCTGTCGTTCGGGGCGGGGTTGGTGACCGCCGTCGACATGCCCACGCGGCAGAGCTTCTACCTGGAGATGGTCGGTCGCGAGGACCTGACCAACGCGATGAGCCTGAACACCGCCACGTTCACGGGAACGCGGGTGGCGGGACCGGCTCTCGCCGGGGTCCTGATCGCCCATGTGGGCGTGGCTCCGGTGTTCTTGATCAACGCGGTGTCCTACGTGGCCGTGGTGCTGGCCCTACTGGCCATGGACGTCTCGACCCTGCGCGCCCGCCGGTCCATCCCCCGCCGCCATGGCCAGATCCGGGAGGGGGTCCGGTACATCTGGCGCACCCCCGGCCTCCGGGTGCCGATACTGATCATGGCGCCGGTGTTCCTGTTCGGGTTCAACTTCCCCGTCCTGCTGCCGCTGCTCGCGGTGCGGACGTTCGACGGCACCGCGAGCACGTACGGGAACATGCTGGCGCTGTTTGGGGTGGGGTCGCTGGCCGGCGCCCTGGTCATGGCCAGCCGGGCCACCCACCCCAACACGCCCCGGCTGGCGGCCCTGGCCATGGTGGTGGGCGGGCTCTCGGTCGCGGTCGGCGTCGCCCCGGCCCTGCCCATGGCCCTGCTGGTCCTGCCGCTCCTCGGGGCGGCCGGGATCTCGTTCGCCATCACGGGGAACTCGACCCTCCAGCTCACCTCGTCCGATGAGATGAGGGGTCGGGTGATGGCCCTGTACTCCGTGGTGTTCCTGGGGTCCACCCCGCTCGGCGGGCCGCTGGCGGGGCTGGTGGGCCAGCACGTCGGGTCCTCGTCCGGTGGGCCCCGGATCGGGCTGATCGGCGGCGGGGTGGTGGCCGTGGCGGCGGGCGCGGTCGCCCTCCTGGCGCTCAGACGGTACGGACCCGGCAGAAGACACCTCTTGCGCGAGGGCACCCTGCCGGTCCAACATCCCTGACAGCCGAGCGGGGGGGACGTTCGATGCCGGATGGGCCCTGGGACGATCGGGCAGAGCCGCGCAAGCGGGGATTCGTCGCCGAGTTGACGGACGAGGACCGGGATGACCTGGTCGCGATGGGCCGGCCCCAGCGGTACCGCGCCGGCTCGATCGTGATGAACGAAGGCGACGTGTCCGGACGGGTCCTGATGATCCAGAGCGGCCGGATCAAGGTGTACTCGGTCGCGGAGTCCGGGCACGAGACCCTCCTGGCCATCAGGACGTCGGGCGATCTGGTGGGCGAGCTGTCCGCGATCGACGGCCAGCCTCACTCGGCGACGGTCAGTGCCCTCGACGACGTCCAGGCCATCGTGCTGTCGGCCTCCCGGTTCCGGGAGTTCCTGGCCACCCACCCCAACGCCTCCCAGCAGCTTCTGCGCGACATCGCGTCCCGCCTTCGCGACGCCGACCGCAAGCGGGTCGAGTTCGGGGCGTTCGACTCGGTGGGCCGGGTGGCCGCACGCCTGGTGGAGATGGCCGAGCGGTTCGGGACCCCGGTCGAGGGCGGGGTGCGCATCGACATCGGGATGTCCCAGGACGACCTGGCCAGCTGGATCGGCTGCGCCCGGGAATCCGTGGCCAAGGCGCTTCGCCAGCTTCGCGAACGCGGGTGGGTGAAGACGAACCGGCGGGCGTTCGTCGTGTCCGACCTGGATGCCCTGCGCGGCCGGGCGACCTGATGGCCTCAGCAGCCTCACCGCATCCCGGTGGCGCTCTGTGCAGATCTGGTCATTCGCACGTGCCCTTCGGCGCGGCGCGGAAAGCCATCCACCGGCCATCGTCACCTCTGATCCATGGGTCCACCGGGGCCCGTGGCAAGGGGGTGGGAACGGTGGCGCTGGAACTGATCGCCCTGATCACGCTGGGATACGTGGCCTTCCTGGTGTTCGTCCTGGCCCTGTGCAGGTCCTCGGCGGCGCGGGAGGCCCGGATGCGGCGCATCGCCCGGGCTCGGGCGATGCGCTCGCACCCGGCGGGGAAGGGGCTGCGCGTGGTTCGTCCGACCGCTCCCCCACATCGAAGATCGCGCGCCGGGTAGGCGATCGTCTGGTGGCCACCTGCGGAGCCTGCGGCGGGGAGAACCCCGACGAGTTCCGCTTCTGCGTCCTCTGTGGCGGGCCCCTCGGCCTGCGGTGCCCCGCCTGTGGCGCAGAGACGTCCACCTCGTTCCTGTTCTGTGGCATGTGCGGGGCGTCGCTGTCGGCGCCCGACGAGCCGTCGGAGCCTCTCCTGGGGGAGGTTCCGCCCACCAGCCGGGCCAGCGAGCGACGCCGTATGACCGTGCTGTTCGCGGACATCGTGGGCTCCTCGACGTTCGCCGAGGACATGGACCCCGAGCAGCTCGAGTCATTCCTCACCGATGTCCTGGGCGAGCTCACCGCCCAGGTGGAGGCGGCCGGCGGATCGGTCGAACGCATCCTCGGCGATGCCGTCCTGGCCACGTTCGGCGCATTTCAGGTCCACGAGGACGACCCGGTCCGCGCCGTCCTGTCGGCGCTGGCCATGCAGGAGGCCGTGGCCCGAATGGCCGCGAGCGCGCCGGTTCCGGTGGCCGTGCGCGTCGGCATCCACACGGGGCTGGTGGTGCGGGGAACCATCCCCGGAGGTGGACAGACCGAGCTGTTCGGCGACAGCGTGCACGTCGCATCGCGGCTGCAGAGCGCCGCCGGGTCGGGTGGCATCCTGGTGTCGGACCGGGTCTGGAGACGCGCACGCGATCATGTCGACGGCGAGCACGTTGGGCCCATCTCGCTGACGGGCCGCCGTCAGCCGGTGGACGCCTGGCGCGTCCTGGCCGTGCACCGCAAGGGTCCCCGTCGCGCCTCACCCTTCGTCGGGCGCCGGGACGAGCTGGCGCTCCTGGAGCTGTTGTGGTCGAACGCCGCGAAGGGCATCACGCACGTGGTCAGCCTGGTCGGGGAGTCGGGCGTCGGGAAGTCCCGCCTGTTGAGCGAGCTCCCCCCCAGGCCCGACGCCTTCGACGTTCGTACCACCTGCACGCCCGAGCGCGCCTTTGGCCCGTTCCTGGACATCATGGAGTCGCTCCTGGGCGCGGTCCCCCGGGACCTGGAGGACCTCTCCGATCGGTGCGCCCGCTTTCAGGCCGTCGACTCGGAGGTGATGCTGCTGATCGGGGCCCTCCTCGGGTTGGCGGGCGCCCCGCCGGTGGTGCCGATGGCCGACAACCATCAGCAGCGCCAGGCCTTCGCCGGGGTCTGGCTCTTCCTCCAGGCCGTGGCAGCCGAGCGCCCGATCCTCCTGGTCCTGGACGAATTGCACGCGGCGGACCGCTCCTCGCTGGACCTCATGGGCTTTCTGCTGGAACGCCTCCACGGCTCCCCGGCCATGGTGGTCGTGGCCCACCGCCCCGGGTTCGAGCTCATCGATCGGGTGGCCATCCGGGCGAACCACACGGGGGTCCGGCTGGAGATGCTGACGGCCGAAGAGAGCGTGGCCCTGGCCAGGGGAGTCCTTGGCGTGGCCGAGCTCCCCGTGGACCTGGAGCGCCTGGTGGCCACCCGTGCCGAGGGCAACCCCTTCTTCATCGAAGAGCTCCTGCAGGCGCTCCTGGAGCTCGGCTCGCTGGAGGTGATCGACGGGAAGGCGATCCTGGCTCGGACGGAGATCGACATCCCCGATACCGTAGAAGCCACGATCCTGGCCCGCCTGGATCGCCTCGGATCGTGGACGAAGACCGTGCTTCAGCACGCCGCGGTGATCGGCCGGTCGTTCTCCAACGCCCTCCTCGCGGCCACCCTCGACCAGTCGGATGACCTCGAGGACCGGCTCGCCGAGCTGTCCAGGGCGCAGCTCATCGTGGCCGAGGGGCCAATGTCGTGGACCTTCCGCCACGCGCTCATCCGTGAGGTCACCTACGAGACGCTCCTGGTGCGCCAGCGCCGGGAGCTGCATCGCCGGGTGGCCCAGGCGCTGGAACCGGACGTCGAACGCGATCCCTCACTGCTCGAGTTGGTGGCGGAGCACTACGCCCACGCGGAGTCCCCGGACGAGGCACGCCGATATGCGCTGGCCGCCGGGGACGCGGCCCGCGAGCGGCTGGGCTTCGTGGAGGCCCGGGACCGGTACCAGACGGCGCTGCGCCTGTGGGGCGAGGGCGACGAACGGGGGCGGCTGGAGCTCCTGATGAAGCTGGGGTACGCGGAGCTCCTCAGTGCCGACGCCACGGCGGCCCGGGCCACCCTCGTGGAGGCGGTGGCGGGGTGGCGAGCGCTGGGCGAGGTGACCGGCGCCGGCGCCGCCCTGTCGATCCTGGGGCGCGTGTACTTCTTCACCGGAGAGACGCAGCGCGCGGTGGAGTCGCTGCAGGAGGCGGTGGGGATGCTCGAGCCGCTGGGGAGCTCGCCGGAGCTGATGCGGGCCATCATCTGGGCCTCGACGGTGGCCATGCTCGCGGGGCGAGTGGGGGAGGGCGCGGATCTCGCCGCCCGGGGCCTGGCGATGGATCCCGGCGCCCTCACGCCCGGGGCCCGCTCGCACCTGCTGGACACGCTGGGGGCGTGCCAGGTCTATGGCGGCGATCCCACGGGGCTGCTGCACATCACCGAGGCGATGTCGCTGGCCGAGGAGTCGCGCGACGCCGAGGCGATCGGGCGAGCGTACCTGAACGCCGCCACCACCCGGATGGAGCTGGCCATGCTCGCCGAGGGGCTGGAGATCACCCGGCGAGGCCGGCAGGTCACCCGGAGGCTTGGCGCGCCGAGCTTCGAGCTGCTTCTGGCCGCGCGGGAGGCCGAGATGCTGGCGTGGGGCGGCGACTACGTCGGCGCCACGGCGCTGTGCCACGAGATCCTCGGACCGCGGCGGCCGCTCCTGGTGGTCCCGGGGGTGATCTTCGCGAACCTGACGCTCGCCCTGGTGCAGACCCGGATCGGCCGGTTCGCGGAGGCGCGCGATGCGCTGGACGCGGCGATGCCGCTGGCGCGACGGATCGAGGGGAGCATGTTCCTGGTTCCGGCCCTCTGGCGGGAAGCGGAGCTCGAAGAGGCCAACGGCAACCTGGCCTCGGCGCGACTGGCCATGCGGGAGGCCGCCGACCTGGGCCTCGCCTCTCCCTCGCTCGCCCACGTGGTGTGGCTGCTGGTGCCGGCGGCGCGCCTGCTCGACGGCGAGTCCGCCCGACGGCTGTTGGAGCACGTCGCTCCCGCGGCCTCCCACCCGGCCTTCGACGCCCACCGCTTGGAGGCGCGCGCGGTCCTCGATGCCGATCCCGGCGCGTTCCTGAAGGCCGGCGACCTCTACGCGTCCCTCGGGCTCCGCTACGAGCAGGCCCGGTGCTTGCTCGATGCGGGGGAGGTGGCGTCTGCTGCGGCGATCGTGCACGACCTCGGGGCCGAGCAGGGACCGCTCGGCCGCATGCTGGAGACGGCCCGCTAAGATCCACGGGCGGACCATGGACGACTCAACCGTCGCGATCGCCGCCCTGCAGAGCATCCCGTTCTTCGCGGGCCTGGAACGGGAGGAGCTGGAGGGCATCCTCCGGGTTGGCCGCCCGGCCTCCTTCGAATCCGGTGAGGTCATCGTGGAACGAGGCGACGTCGGCGACGCCATGTACGTGGTGTTGCGCGGGACCGCACAGGTGGAGGTCGGAGGGCGCTATCACGACCTGAAGCCCGGGGACTTCTTCGGCGAGATGGCGGTGATCGCGGGGAGGAAGCGGATGGCGACGGTGAGGGCCGCGGAGCCCGTCGAGGCGCTGCGGATCTCCGCCGAGGACTTCCGGGCCTTCGTCATGCAACAGCCGGCGGTGGCCCTGACCATGCTCAGGAGCCTGGTCGACCGGCTGCGCGAGGTGCAGGAACGGCTGGACGCGTGGATCGGGGTCTGGTAGCGGGCACCGAGAGTACCGAGAGAGCCCACTCCGCGTTTCCTGTGTTAGGGGTGTACGCTTCATACACCGTTAACGGAGCGTTCGTTGCTGCCTGGAGGTGGGTGCGAGGAGCCCGGCCGCCCGTCAGTACGGGTTGACCGTCCTGATCCCTGAGGGATATCGCCGCTGGCTGGTGGTGACGAGCTCGGCGCCCAGCTCTTCCACAGTGGCGAGGACGATCAGGTCGGCGGCGGCCAGAGGAGGTCGTCGCCGTGCCCAGCGCCGCCCGATCTCACCGGCGCGGCGAGCGATCGACCGATCCACCGGCACGCGGTGCAGCGCATCCAGGATCTGCTCGGCCACTGGGAGTTGCCCGGGCCGGACGGCGCTCAGGACCTCCATGGCCGTGATCTCCGAGCAGAACGGCACCTCGGTGAGCCTCGAGGCGTAGTCCACCGCCGCCGGTTCGCCTCGGAGCAGGTCGATGACGATCGAGGTGTCCAGCAGCGGGGTCATCGGCGGACCTCCTCGACGAGCTGGTGTCCGGGAGCCAGGTACCCGGCCCTGCCCGACGCCGCGCGGATCACGGAGCCGAGACGCCGGAGGCGCAGCATCTCCTCGTTCTGCTCGCCGAGGTGATCGTCGATGGCCTCCCGGATGATCGCCGACTTGGTCACGCGATAGGCCTCCGCGCGGCCCGCCAGGAGCTCATCCTGTCGCTCGTCCAGATAGATCTGGACCCGGCGCAGGCCCGGTTCGTCCTCGCGTCTCCTCGGTCCCCGCCTGACCCGTCCTGTTGGGCTGCTCACCCGGCACCTCCTGCCCGGCCGTCGTCGGGCCGTCATCCACTAAGGGTGTACGTGTTATACACCCTTAACAGAGGGAATGGATTGAGCAGGCTCACCCCACGCCGAGCCCCACCGAACACGCCACCCCCGTGCCGCCGAGGCCGCAGTACCCCCACGGGTTCTTCCCGAGGTACTGCTGGTGGTAGTCCTCGGCGTAGTAGAAGGGCTGGTGATCGAGGATCTCCGTGGTGATCGCCCCGAACCCCCGGGCCGACAGCGCCCCCTGGTAGGCATCCCTGGAGGCTTCGGCCACGCCGCGTTCCCCGTCGTCCGCCACGATGACCACCGAGCGGTACTGCGTGCCGGCGTCGTTCCCCTGACGCATGCCCTGGGTCGGATCGTGGCTCTCCCAGAACACCTTCAGGAGTTGCTCGTACGTGATGGCCTTCGGATCGTAGACGACCAGGACGACCTCGGCGTGTCCCGTTCGCCCGGAGCACACCTCCTGGTACGTCGGGTTCGGAGTCAGCCCGCCGGCATATCCCACCGCCGTCGACCAGACCCCGGGGGTCTGCCAGAAGTCGCGCTCGGCCCCCCAGAAGCACCCCAGGCCGAACAGCGCGGTGCCGTATCCCTCGGGGAACGGGGGAACGATGCGGTTGCCGTTGACGAAGTGGCGATCCGGCACCGCCATCGGCTGGTCGCGCCCCGGGAGGGCGCGATCGGGCGTGGGCATCTCGAGCGTGTGCTTGCTGAACAGCATGTCGCCTCCAGATCGGATGGGTTCCCCTCAAGGGTACCGACTGGAGCCGGCAACGTTACATCCCGGCCGCCCGCGCGTCGCTTCGCTACGAGACGACGATCGTCTTGGCCGTGCACCAAGCGGAGTGCAGGCTGGTCCCGGACTTGGTGAGCCGCCCCCTGAAGTAGTAGGTCCCCGTCCCACTGTCCGGAACGAACGTCGCGCTCTGGCCGGTCTGGCCCGTGAGCCAGGTCTGCCACCCGCCGCCCGGACGCTCGATGTTGACGTCGAACACGTACCCGGCGGGGGGTGGGCCGCCCGCCCATTTGACGGTGAACACCGTGCTCAGCGACCCCGTCGCCGGCGTGAGGACCACCGGGGCCTTGACCGTTCCCGTGTAGGTGGGGTACAGCGAGTCCTTGTAGGTGTAGTTGCCCGCCCCGATGAACGGCCACGTGAACGTGGCGCCCGGGGCCATGGTCCCGGAGTCGAACAGGCCCATCCCCGAGGTGTCGGTGACCGTGTGGTTCCC
>JBKPBM010000227.1:0-4380 GCA_046744325.1 Actinomycetota bacterium
CCGCCCCGGGTCCCCTGCAAGCCGACCCAGCAGACCGAGCTGCACCCCGAGCGCGACGAGCTGCTGCTGAGCCCCATCGTGCAGGTTCCGCTCGATCCTTCGCCTCTCCGCGTCCTGCGCCTCCACCAACCGCCGCCGGGAAGCCCGCAGCTCCTCGATCGTGGTTCGCAGCTCCGCGGTGAGGCGAACATTGCGAAGGACCAACCCGGCCTGCGATGCCAGGTCATGGAGTAGCTTGTCCTCGGTTGTCGACAACGGCTCGTTCCTGGCCTTCTGGATGGCCAGCGCACCGAGCATTTCCTCCCCCTGGCGCACGGCTACTGCACGCCTGGCCCCGTCCAGTCTCGTGAGTTCGCCGTCCTGGTCCATCGCCAGGGCGTCCGGCCGAGACCCGTCGAGCGGCCACGTCGCGACCGGACGCAACTCTGGGCCCACGCGGATCCACACGTCGGCTCGGACGGCGCCGGTGCCATCGGCCAGGACCGACACCATCCGGTCCAGCACGTCGTCGATCGCGAGGGTACCGGCCATACTCTCGGCGAAGTCCGACAGAACCTGGTATGGGGTGGCTCGCTCGCCGTACACGAGGCGGTTTGCCACGCGCTGTGCCTGACGGCGAAGCGGCTGAAACAATAGGGCGATCGCGACCGCCGCGGCGGTGGTGAGCACGGGGTTGCCCACGCTGTAGCCAACGAGGGACCCGATCCCGACCACGATGGTGAGGTAGACGGCCGTGGCGGCCGCGGCCAGGAGTCCGTACACGACGGTGCGGTTGATGATGACGTCGATCTGGTACAACCCGTACTTCAGGATGGCGATCGTGATCGCCATGGGCATCCCGATGAGGATCACCAGCGCCGACACGAAGCCGGCGACGAGCACCGCCGGGGAGTCCGTGCCGCCGGCGGCGAGCGCCGATGCCAGCACCGCCTGGGAGACCAGTGCCACCGAAGCCAGGGACGCCACCCACTTGATCTGCTGTCGAAGGACCGGATCACCCGACCGGTAGCGCACCGCCAGGGCCACCGCGGCCGCCCCGAAGAGCAACACGGCGAACAAGGAGAAGCTCGGGAGGGTCCCCAAGAGCGCCGCCCCGACCCCGTGGCCGAGCGACCGGATCGCAAGGGGGTTCGGGAACTGGAGCGACACCCCGCCCGGTGCGGGGAGCCCCACCTGCCTCGATGACACGATAAACCCGACGACCGCGACGCCGGTGACCCCCATCGCTCCCGCCGCGAAGGGGCGCCACCGCCGGGACGGTAGTGCGCCCGAGGGAAATACCACGAGGAGGAGCTCGAGGGTCGTGACGATCGGGATGAACACCACCTCCGAGATCGCGCCCACGACCCGCGGGCCCGGAAGGACACCCGGGTGGGTGAGAACGCCGAGGATGGCGTACCCGGACGTGAGTGCAATCACGTTGGCCCCGAGCCCCTCGCCCATCAGCATCCAACCGATTCGGTTGCCGGCGCGACGGACGATCAACGCTCCGAGCGTGGCATACGTGACTCCGGCGAACGGGAGAAGTATGGCCGTGTACGAGTCGGATGGTTTCAGGTCGGGCCACGCCAGCGCCGTCAGGATGATGCCGCCGACGCCGATCAGAGCCGTGGCGGCCCAGAGTCCCAGCGCGACCAAAGAACGCGTTCGTTCCACACGAGCGACCATCGCGAGCATCATGCTCGCTGACCGAGTGCCCGCGAAAGGGTGGTGGCCTCCGTGTGCTCGGTGGTGAAGGCTTCCGGCGGACGCCGCGCGCCATCAGGGGGCACAGCGGTCACATGGTCGGCCGTTGCCGGGCCGCCTCCCACTCTGTGGCCGCGACGAACGCCAGGCCACCGATCACGGCCACCACGCCCCAGCCGATCCCCTCGCTCCCGGGATAGGGGGCGCTCGAGCCCGGGAAGCGACCGAAGACGATCGACGCGACGCCGTAGACAGCTGCACCAAGGCCCGCGCACCATGCTGTGAGCCGCCACCCGCGGATCCGGACTGACGACAGCAGCCCAATGAGCACCAGTCCGAACGCCATCGCGGCCACGTTCGCCCAGTGATCCGAACTGACGTGAGGGTCGGCAGGGAAACCCGTCCGCTGCAGCCTGGCCATACTCAGGCCGAACCACACCAGTGGAACGGAACCAGCCAGGGCGAGCACACCCATCGCGGGGCTGGGGTTCAGCGCCGGGCGGAGCACCTCGCTCCGACGCGGGTGCAGCCCAAGTAGGACCACAGCCATCACGGTGACGGGTAGCCCGAATACCAGTAGATAGGAGCCATCGGCAGAAAGCAGCCCGGCATCAGCGCGGCCACCGCCGTCGCGACGATTTGGGAGAAGGAGGACGGCTTCCGGTCGGGGTGCCGCATCAGAGCCAGCAACGCGGACGTCAGGATGACGCCGTAGAGAACCCCGAACCCTATGTAGTGCACCCGATGGATCCCTCCGTCGTCGTTGGCGAACCATCCGGTGACGAGGCCGAAGCCGAACATCCCTCCGAACGTGCCCACTGCAAGGATCGCGCAGGTGACCGCGAAGGCGATGCGGCGGCCGCGGCTCGCGTCGGGCCGTGCTTCGGTCACATGTGGCGCCATGGAAGGCTTCATTGGACCTCACCACCCCTCTCGGGTCTTCGATCCTGACGTGATCGTCGTCTCCTGAACCCATTGGATCCTCGTGGGGCGCGTGGTCAAGCCGAAAGGGTGGTGGCCTGCCTCTCCCTCGTGGTGATGGCCTCAGCTCCTGGGGTGACAACCTCGCGTAGACACACCGCCCATGGCGGCCGGAAATCCGGCGGCAGCACGACCGCCCGATCGAGGGTCACCGATCGACTCCACGCTTCGGCGCATGTCCCGTCAGGCGACGCTCGAGGCCAATGGGCGGTGAGGGCTAGTTGGACTTCGAGCGCTGTGCGCCGGCGAGAGCCAGGGCGACGTGGACATTTGGGCAGGTCAGCGAAGGCGCAGAACCGGGGGAGGGAGGCCAATCTGAGTCCGAGTCAGTTAGCCATGACGGACTGCTTGTCTCGAGGCGTGTACCATTTCCGCTGGTCACCCACTGGCCCGTGGGGTAACGGTAGCCCGACTGACTCTGGATCAGTTAGTCCTGGTTCGAATCCAGGCGGGCCAGCTCATTGATTCCGCGCGCCAGCGCCGAGTGCACGAACGGACCCGGAAGCACCGGGATGCGACTCACATCAAATGATGCGTTAACCGCCCTCCATCCCGGGCCGCCCCGTCTACGACCCGATGGCTGTCGAGACGTAGCTCAGGACCGCCGGATCGACGTGCCCCGCCGCCGTGCCCAGCAGGAATCGCTCTGCCCCGACGGATGCACTGCCGGAGCCCAGCGCGAGGCCTGGCACCGACATGGCGATCGCCGAGGCCGTGACCGCCACCCCGGCCGCCTTCAGGAAGGTCCGTCGATCAACGCCTCCGTCGTCCATGCCCACTCAGCTCCTCTCTGGGTTCCTTGCGACCATCATGGCTCGGGTGGGGCATGTGCCTCGACCGCTCGCATCGTGTCGGACGGAAGGTGCCGCCGGGCGCTCCCCCACAGCCACCGCTCCAGGCGACGGTCGTCGTCCGTGAGCGTCACTCCCCCAGGGTCCTGAACGGCGACCCCTTGCCATGCCCGCACCATCGACACCGATGGGTGCCCGGACAGCCGAACCCTGACGCCCCGATATCCAAGCCCGCTCGGGGGCAAGGGCCCGCCAGGTTGGAGTTCGGCGAGCATCCCGAGGAGCTCCCCGACCTCGTCCTGCGCCAGCGTCCACGTCGGGGCGGCGCGCCCGCTGAACACCTCGATCGAGGCCTCGGCTACCACACGTGTCGATGGGTCGCTCCCATGATTCGACGGCGCCTACCTCACCACCACGTGCCAGCCGCGGAAGTATCGGCAGAAGTCCGTGTACGGCCCCCGGTCAGCCGTCTCGGGATCGGTGATCAGGTTGCCCGAGTCGTCGTAGTTCCGCGCGGTGTCCCCGCCGGGCTTGTGGCACCAGTGGCCGTTCTGGCACAGCCGGTACCAGTGGAAGTCGACGTTCGGCCAGATCACCAGGCACGTGTTCAGGTTCTTGTCAGGCTGGCAGTCTGCCCGCCACCCGTCCCACCGCGCTGCCGGGGCCACGCCCCTGCACGTGAGCGAGGTGTACTCGTGCCCGGATGCCAGGCCCGGCTGAGCGTAGGTGTCGGTTCGCGAGTTGGACGCGAAGTTGTAGCAGTTGTTCAGGTACTGGTGCTGCGGGTTGTTCCAGAAGGTGAAGTTCGTGTCCGACGTGTAGTACGAGTTATCGCACGGCGTGTAGGTCGAAACGGAGTCCCTCGGGGTGGTGCCGATCGCATCCCCGGCGTGCTCGACGATCTGTCGGGGAAGGCCAGTTG
>JBKPBM010000369.1:0-8088 GCA_046744325.1 Actinomycetota bacterium
CGAGCCGTCGACCTCCGCGTAGGAGTGCACGCGCACGCCAGGCGAGAGGATCGAGCGCCGCACCGTGCCGCCCGAGACGACCACGCCCGCGCACACCATCGAGTCGAGCGCGTGCCCCATCCGGTCGGGGTCCTCGAACACGAACTTGGCCGGGGGGAGCGGATCGCTCCAGGACAGGATGGGCCACTCGAAGTTGTAGAGGTTGAACACCGGGTGGACGGAAACCAGGTCCATGCTCGCGTCGTAGTAGGCGTCGAGCGTCCCCACGTCGCGCCAGTACCCTCGGTCCCGGTCGGCGGCTCCGGGGACCTCGTTGGCGGCGAAGTCGTACAGCTCCGCCTCGCCCATCCCCACGAGCATCGGGATGATGTCGCCCCCGACGTCGTGGTTGGATCGCTCGTCCGCCGCGTCCATGCTGACGGCCTCCACCAGGGTGCGGGCGGTGAAGACATAGTTGCCCATCGAGGCGTAGACCTGGTCGGAGGCGTCGGGGAGGCCGACGGCATGGGCGGGCTTCTCCCGGAACCGGGTGATCTTCCCGCTCCCGGGCGCGGTCTCGATGACGCCGAACTCGGACGCCTGCGCCAGGGGAACCCGGATCCCGGCCACGGTGACCCCCGCGCCGGAGGCGATGTGCTGGTCGACCATCTGCCTCGGATCCATCCGGTAGATGTGGTCGGCCCCGAACACGCAGATGTAGGCGGGGCTCTCGTCGTGGATCAGGTTGAGGTTCTGGTAGATGGCGTCGGCCGACCCGGCGAACCACCGTGGTCCCCGCCGCATCTGCGCCGGGACCGTGGCCAGATAGTGCCCGAGCAGCGGTGACATGCGCCAGGTGGTGGCGATGTGCCGGTCCAGCGAATGGCTCTTGTACTGCGTGAGCACCGCGATCTTGAGGTAGCCGGCGTTGACCAGGTTTGACAGCACGAAGTCGACGAGGCGGTAGTTGCCGCCGAACGGCACCGCCGGCTTGGCCCGGTCGGCGGTCAGGGGCGCCAGGCGCTTGCCCTCCCCACCGGCCAGGACGATCCCAAACACGTGGTTCCTGGCCACGGGAAGGAATGTACTCGGATCGAGGCGGGGTGCTTTCTCTGGGAGCGCACCAATTTGAGCCTCAAAATGGTGCAAGAGGTCTCGAGGGTGAGTGACCCCTCGGGTCCCGTGCGGCATAGTGGGCCGATGCTGGCTGCCCAGGGGCACTCCCGCGCTCGACGGCCCGCAGGGCGCCGCCACCCGCTTCGCCCGGTCGCCTCTCTCCAACTCCTGGTGGCCGGCGACCCTGTCACGGTCACGGTCCGCCGTTCCACGCGAGCCCGTGCGGCGAGGATCACCGTCCGTCCGCGCGAGCCCGTCGACGTCGTCATCCCCCACGCGGCCGGTCCGGACGACCTGGCGCGGTTCCTCCGAGAGAAGCACGGTTGGCTCGAGGACAAGGTGGCCTGGGCTCGCCGGTGGGCCGAACGACCTCCGGTCCTCGGCCTCGACCGGCCGGGAGTGGTCTGGGTGCTCGGCCGCCCGGTCGGCGTGCGCGTGGTCGAGGGCGGGCGTCCCGCCGCCCGGCTCGGCGGCGGAATGCTCACCGTTCGGGGCCCGGCGGAGGACCGCGCCGCCGCCGTGGCGCGCTGGTATCGGCGAGAGGCCCGCGCCCGATTCGAGGAACGGGCCCGGTCCGAGGCCGCGGGCCTGGGGGTCGACGTTCGATCCGTGGCCATCCGGGACGGGCGGACCCGATGGGCGTCGTGTTCATCCCGTGGGACCCTGTCGTTCTCCTGGCGGCTGCTCCTGGCCCCGGCATTCGTGGTCGACTCGGTGGTGGCCCACGAGCTCTGCCACCGGCGCGTCCCCACCCACTCGCGGCGGTTTTGGCGAACCCTGGACGCGGCCATGCCCGGCTGGCGGGTCGGGGACCGATGGCTCACAGAGCTGGGTCACGAGCTGTACGCGTACGACCCGGCCGCGGCCTGCCGTCCGGTGTCCTCAGTGGCACCCGCCGTAGGAGAAGTGGCCGGGGTCGGACTCGGGTAACGACTGGCACCACCCGGCCTCCTGGAGGGCTCCGACGATGCGGGTCCGTTTCAGCGTCGCGCGCGACAGGTCGATGGCCGCCCCGAGCTGATGCCAGGAGAGCCCGGGGCTGGCGCACGTGCCCGGGCAGCCGCCGGCCGCCCCGCAGATCCCCACACACGCCAGGGCCTGGTCGCTGCACGACCGGTAGCTCTGGACGACGGGAATCCGGGTTCCCGCCAGTGTCTCGGCTCGCCGGAACGCCTGCATCGCCAGGGGCTGGAGGGTGACCCCGTGCCGCGTGAGCAGCGGTGGGGGCGAGGTGCAGGGATCCTCGGGTCGCTTGATGCTCGGTCCCCGGAGGGTGACCACCGCCACCGCCGTGGCGGCGAGGACGGCCAAAGCGCCCGCCACCAGCGCCCGCCGCCCTCGACGTGTCAGGCGCAGGGATCGAGCCGTCACCGGTCTCGACCCTATCAGCGGACGCTGGGAACGGCCGGGGGGGCCGCCTCCAGCCGGCCCGGCTAGAATGCCGCCCGCCCGGGCGCTTGAAGAGGAGGCTCAGTCCAGGACCATGTACCAGTGGTGGGTGTTCGTGCACCTGGTCGGCGTGTTCGGATTCCTCATCGCCCACGGCGTGTCGATGGGCGTCCTGTTCCGCCTCCGGAAGGAGCGGGACGTGGAACGCATCAACGGGCTGCTCGCGCTCTCCACGTCCTCCACCCAGGCCTTCTATGTCTCGCTGGTCGTCCTGCTGGCCGGTGGGGTCCTGGCCGGGGTCCAGGGGCACTGGTTCTCTCAGGGCTGGATCTGGGGCGGCATCGGCATCCTGGTGCTGGCCACCCTGGGCATGTTCGCGATGGCCCGCCCGTACTACCGGAGGGTCCGGCTGGTGGCCAGGGCCATGGGCGGCGGTTCGAAGGCGGTGACCCCCGAGCAGCTCGACGAGATCCTGCTGTCCCGCCGGCCGGTCAGCATCGCGGTGATCGGGTTCGTCGCGCTGGGTGCCATCCTGTACCTGATGGTGCTCAAGCCCACCCTCGGGCTCTCGTCGGGTGGTGGCGGGGGAGCGCAGGCGGCGTCGTGCGCCCCGTCGGGGACGTCCCTGGCGGTCGTGGCCAAGGGGTTCGCCTTCGACGCCACGTGCCTTGCCGCGCCGGCGAACGAGGCGTTCACCATCGCCTTCGACAACCAGGACAGCGCCACCCCGCACAACGTGGCCATCTACACGGACTCCTCGGCCTCCACGGCGCTGTTCACCGGCGACATCTTCAACGGGGTCAAGACGGTGACGTACCAGGTCAAGGCCCTGGCCGCCGGCACCTACTATTTCCGGTGCGACGTGCATCACCAGATGGCGGGAACCTTCGTGGTCGCCGCGCCGGCGTCCCCCTCCCCGAGCGGGAGTCCGTAGGAGGCCGCCGTGGGCTATCGGACGATCGTCGTGGGCACGGATGGGTCGGCCACCGCCGGCCTGGCCCAGAAGGCGGCGATGCTGGTGGCCAAGCGGGCCCGTGGCCACCTGGTGCTGGTGTGCGCGTACGCTCCTCCGGCCCTGACCCGGGCCGTTGCGGAGGAGGGACTGCAGCGGGCGGTGGAGGCCGCTCGCCGAGAGCGCATCGACGCCTCGGGAGACCTGCGCCAGACCGATGAGCCGGCCGAGGCCATCCTGGACGCCGCCGCGCAGGCGGGCGCCGACCTCATCGTGGTGGGCAACAAGGGGATGGGCCAGGCCACGCGGTTCCGGCTCGGGAGCGTCCCGGATCGCGTCGCCCACTTCGCCCCCTGCGACCTGCTGATCGCCGACACCACGCGCGCCGCCGACCCCACCCAACCGTCCGCCACCCCCCAGTTCAAGAAGCTGCTCATCGGGACCGACGGCTCGCCGACCGCCAACGAAGCGGCCCGCAAGGCGTTCGAGCTGTCGGTGCTGTTGCGCGCGGACTCCGTGACGCTGATCTATGTCGGCGATCCCATCCTGGGGGCGATCGCCGTGGAGGAGACCGCCGGCACCGCGCCCGAGGGAGTGAGGGTGGAACAGGTGGTGGTGCAGGGCGATCCCGCCGAGGCGATCTGCAGGGTGGCGGAGGAACGCTCGATCGACCTGGTGATGGTGGGCAACAAGGGCATGGCCGGCACGCGCAGGTTCCTCCTGGGCTCGGTGCCGAACAAGGTCGCCCACTACGCGCCGACCTCGGTCCTGATCGCCAAGACGGTCGATCGGACCGTGGACGACCTGGCGCCGGGACACGGCGGGGTGGTCACCCTCAAGGGCAAGTCGCTGGCCGTGTACAAGGACGAGGACGGCCACCTCCACGCGCTCTCGCCCCGCTGCACGCACATGGGCTGCACCGTGGACTGGAACGACGCCGAACGGACGTGGGACTGCCCGTGCCACGGTTCGCGCTACGACGTCGAGGGACAGGTCCTGGACGGCCCGGCGCCCAAGCCGCTGCCCAAGGCGGACGTGGAGGCGTGACCGCCGCGTCCGGGGCCGGGTCCGGGCGAGCGTGACCTCGACGATGGCCGAACGGGTCGTGATCGTGGGCGCGGCCCTGTGCGGCGGGACCGCCGCCGCGACGCTTCGCCACGAGGGCTTCGACGGAGAACTCACGCTGATCGGATCCGAATCCCACCCCCCCTACGAGCGCCCCCCACTGTCCAAGGCATTCCTCCGGGGCGAGGTTCCCTTCGAGGACGCGCTGGTCCGGCCCGAGGCGTTCTGGCCCGAGAACGGGATCGAGGCCCGGCTCGGCGTGGCCGCGACCGGCGTGGACACCGGACGCCGGCGGGTGCTGCTCACCGACGGCGAGGAGGTGCCCTACGACCTGCTCCTGATCGCCACCGGCGCCCGGAACCGCCGGCCACCGATCCCCGGCCTGGACCTCGACGGCGTCCTGGCGCTGCGAACGGTGGACGAGGCGCGTCGGATCCAGGCCGAGATGGAGCCGGGACGGCGAGCGGTCATCTGCGGGATGGGATTCATCGGCTCGGAGGTGGCCGCCTCCCTTCGCAGCCGCGGCCTCGACGTGACGGCCATCGACAGCGGCCGAGCTCCGCTGGAACGCGTGCTGGGCCCGGACGTCGCCGCGGTGCTCGGGGCCATCCACCGGGACCATGGAGTGCGGATCGTCGGCGAGGACCGGGTGGCGGGGTTCGAGGGCGGGCGCCGCGTCGAACGGGTGCTCACGGCCGGTGGTGCGGCCCTGGAATGCGACTTCGCCGTGGTGGGCCTCGGCGTCGAGCCCAACGTCCAGATCGTCCAGGACGCCGGGGTGGAGATCGACAACGGCATCCTGGTGGACGAATGGTGCCGCACCAACGTCGAGGGCGTCTTCGCCGCGGGGGACGTGGCCAACCACTGGCATCCGGTGTTCGGGCGCCGGATGCGCATCGAGCACTGGCAGAACGCGAGGCTCCAGGGGCGCGCGGCGGCGCTGTCGATGCTGGGCAAGGGTCGGCCCTACGACGAGATCCACTGGTTCTGGTCCGAACAGTTCGACGACACCTTGCAGTACGCCGGGTTCCATACCGAATGGGACGAGATCGTGGTCCGAGGACGGCTGGAGGATCGGGACTTCACGGCGTTCTACGTGAAGGAGGGGCTGGTGCCGGCCGCGGCCTCCCTCAACCGCCCCAACGACGTCCGTCGAGCCATGCCGATGATCCGCTCGAGGCGACCGGTGGACCTGGACGGCCTTCGCCATGACGAGACGGACCTGGCCACGCTGGCCTGAGGACCGGGTTTCCCATGAGGGTGGCCGTCATCGGGCACGTCGAGTGGATCGAGTTCGCCCGGGTCGAGCACGTGCCCCGTCCGGGCGAGATCGTCCACACCCTGGAGTCGTGGGAGGAACCGGGGGGAGCTGGCGCGGTGGCGGCCGTGCAGCTGGTCAAGCTGGCGGGGACGGCCACCCTCTATACCGCGCTCGGGGACGATGAGCTGGGTCACCGGGCCCGGTCGTCGCTGGAGGGGCACGGCGTTCGCGTGGAGACCACCTTCCGGCCGGTTCCCCAACGCCGCGGGTTCACCTACATCGATGCGAACGGGGAGCGGACCATCACCACCATCGGGGAACGGCTGGGGCCGGACCGCGACGATCCCCTCGCGTGGGATGAGCTGGAAGGCGCCGACGCCGTGTACTTCGTGGCCGGGAATGGCGGGGCGCTGCGGGCCGGACGCGCGGCCAGAGTCCTGGTGGCGACCAGCCGAGTGCTGAAGGACCTGGCCGAGGCGCATGTCCGGCTGGACGCCCTGGTGGGCAGCGGGAGGGATGTGGACGAGCGATACCAACCGGGATTGCTCGACCCACCGCCCGGTGTGGTGGTGCTGACCCGAGGGGCCGATGGGGGGTCGTGGTCGATGCCCGGTGGGCGATCCGGAACGTTCCCCGCCGCGTCCCTGCCGGGGCCCGTGGTGGACGCCTACGGGTGCGGCGACAGCTTCGCCGCCGGATTCGCCTTCGGCCTCGGCGCCGGGCTGGCGTTGAGGGGCGCCCTGGAGCTGGGCGCGAGGTGCGGGGCGGCATGCATGACGGGGCGTGGCCCGTTCGAAGGCCAGCTCACGGCGGAAGGCGCCGCCGACCTCCTCCGGGGGTCGGCCCGGATCAGCTGAGAGCGGCCGAGAGCTCCTTCAGCTCGGAGCGCGGCAGGGCCTTGGGGTCCTCTCCGAGGATCCGTACGGCGACGTGGTCGGCGCCGGCATCCAGGTGCTCGCCCACCCGAGCGAGCAGCGCGTCGACGTTGCCCCAGGCCACGAGCGCGTCGACCAGCCGGTCGGTCCCCTCAGCGGCCAGGTCGTCGTCCTCCCACCCCAGCCGCCGCAGGTTGTTCACGTAGTTGGGCAGCGCCAGGTAGGTGGCGGTGTAGCGGCGGGCGATGCGACGAGCCTCGTCCCCATCGGCGTTGAACACGGCGGCTTGTTCCGGAGCAAGGAGCGGGCCCGGTCCGAGGATCCCGCGGGCGATCTCCGTGTGCTCGACCGGGACGAAGTACGTGTGGGCCCCGGCCGTCCGGTCACGGGCCAGGTCGAGCATCCTCGGTCCGAGGGCGGCCAGCACGATGGAGGGCATCTCGGCAGGGGGACCGGCGAACGGCGCCCGGTCCATCGCGTCCAGATAGTCGCGCATGGCGGCCAGTGGTTGGCCGTACGTGCGCTCACGAGGCTCGGTGAGGAACGGGTGGCTCACGCCCAGGCCCAGTAGGAACCGTCCCGGATGGGCTTCGTTCAGAGTGCGGGCCCCGTTGGCCATGGCCATCGGGTCGCGGGCCCAGATGCTGGCGATGCCGGTGGCGATGATGGCCGTGGAGCTGGCCGCCAGGAGGAGGGCCGAGTGGGTGAGGATCTCCTTGCCCGTGGCCTCGCCCACCCAGATCGCGCCGAAGCCGAGCGCCTCGAACTCCCGGACGGCCTCGTGTTCGCCCGCGGCGGGCTGCCACTGGAGCTGGGGCGCCCACACGCCGACCTGGCCCAGGCGCTCGACCAGTCGGGCGACATGGGGGGGCCGATCGTCCCGAGTGGCTGCTGCTCCTTCACCGGCTCCATCCATCGTCGCCCAAGCCTAGCGGTCGAACCGGTGGCGCCGGGTGAGGTTCCGGCCGGGCAGGTGTGCCGTCGATGTATGCCGCGACATAGGTCCTCGCGAGGAAGGTCCGTCCCCCCTCCGACCCCTCCCGCTCAGGCCTGCGGGCGCTCCCTGACCACCTCCCGCGCGGCCTTGTCCCGCCGGAGCCCGAGGAACCGCGGGTGGCGCAGCCGTCCGTCGCGGGTCCACTCGGAGAAGGCGACCTCCGCCACCAGCTCGGGCTCCACCCAGTGCACGCCCTTGCGTCGCGCGCTCGGGTCCACGAACGGCGGGTCGGGGCGCTCCACCGCGGCCAGCATCGGCGTCATGGAATCCAGATCGCCGCGGTCGAACCCCGTCCCCACCTTGCCCGCGAACCGCAGCCGGCCACCCTCGTAATAGCCGACGAGCAGCGCGCCGAACCCGGTCCTGGAGCCCTGCGGGTCGGTGAAGCCCCCGATCACCAGCTCCTGCTCGAACCCGCACTTGAACTTCAGCCAGTCCTTCGACCGCCCGGGGG
>JBKPBM010000007.1:0-7231 GCA_046744325.1 Actinomycetota bacterium
GTCGCGAAATGCCCGCCGACCGATCCGTCGTTGCCCTCCTGCGGCCATCAAGACTTGTCCAACTCTCTGATCGTCTCCAGGAAGACTTATCCAGTTCTGAGGACGGTGCAGCGGTCGAAGACTTGTGAAATCCGGCAACACTGGTGAGGGTAACGGGGTTTCCTCGAGCCGTCGGGCCCATTCTTGCTGGGCCTCCTTGCAGACCGGCTTTGCGCATCGCTCCTGGTCAGAGCACGAATCTCGTAGCGGAGGCGAAGGTTACAGCGTACGAACACCGGTGAGCCGGGCCCGGAGCTCTGGGTGAATACCCGTTCCTCAGCACCCGAATCGCGACCGGATGGATAACCCCCCGACCCAGCGGGAGATCCCCCCGGCCTATCGGTCAAGCCAAGGCTGACCAACCGGGCTTCGGGGACGCTGTCCCAAGCAGGTCGAAGCCCGCCTCGACACTAGGGCGAGCCGATGCAAGCCGCTTGGATCATCGATGAGCTTCTGGGCAACATCTCTTTGACCGCCCGGGGAGCGGAGCGACCCCTGATTCCCAGTTCGGTCAGGTGTTGAGAGGACGAGAGGAGGAAGCGTCGATGCACGCGTTGCGCGCTCATGAGCAGGGAGGCCCCGAGGGGCTCTCGTACGAGGAGTCCCCTGTCCCCGAGCCGGGGACCGGCGACGTGCTTGTCCGCGTCCATGCGGCCAGCTTTACCCCGACCGAGCTCACGTGGCCCTCGACCTGGGTGGACCGGCTGGGGCACGACCGGCGCCCGGTCATCCCGGGCCACGAGGTCTCCGGGAACGTGGAGGCCCTGGGGTGGGGGACCACCGGGTTCGCCGTCGGCGACGCTGTGTACGGGCTGACCGACTGGTATCGGGACGGCACGCTGGCCGAATACGTGGCGGTGGAGGCGAGGAACCTGGCCCGGAAACCCGCCTCCCTGGACCACGTCCAGGCGGCCGCGCTACCCATGCCCGGGCTCACCGCGTGGCAGGCCCTGTTCGTCCTCGGCGGGCTCTCGGAGGGACAACGCGTGCTGATCCACGGCGCGGGCGGGGGCGTGGGGAGCATCGCCGTCCAGCTGGCCCGGGCGGCGGGAGCCGACGTGATCGCCACCGGCAGGGGGACGGCGGCCCGGGACCTGGTCACCGACCTCGGGGCCGAGCGGTTCGTGGATCTCGACCGGGAGCGGTTCGAGGATGTGGCCGAGAAGGTGGACCTGGTGGTCGATCTCGTGGGTGGGGAGATCCTGCAACGGTCTGGAGCCGCGGTGAAGGACGGAGGCATTGTCGTCTCGGCCGTGGAGGATCCGCGGGGACGGCTGGATGCGGTGGGCCGGATCCGCGGGGCGTACTTCGTGGTGGAGCCGGATCGCTCCGAGCTCGAGGAGCTGGCCCGTTGGGCGGATACGGGGCAGCTGCGGCCCGTGGTGGGAGAGGTGTTCGCGCTCCCCGACGGCCCCAAGGCGTTCGAGGTCAAGCTGGCTGGGGGCGTTGCGGGGAAGGTGGTGCTTCGGATCATCGACGAATGAGCACCGGCCACTGGGACGGCGAGGCGGACGGGCGCGGTCGAGCATGCAGGCGCGGCGGCTGCCGCTACCTTGCCGTTACCGGGAGGGCGCGAAGAACTAACGAGGGGCGCGACTCTCACCGATAGGGGCGACCGCGTCGTGCCAGTGACCCTCGACGTGACTCGGCAACCGCGATTCCCTCATGCGGTGATCAACTCGGGCAGACCGAAGCGTTGGAACGTCTCCGGGCTGACGAACGCCGTGATCTCTTCAATCTGGCCTTCCCGCAGGGTAAGCACGTAGAGGCAGTACGGCTTGAACGCCCCGGTCTGCTCGTCCCAGAGGTAGCCCGCCAGCGCGGGTTGTCCGTTCGCCGATGTGGGAATCAGCTGCCACCGTTTGATGTCGGCCAGCGCATATCCGCGCAAGAAGGCGGCGACCTGGCTGCGGCCGCTATACCAGCTCGGCAGCGGCGGCATGGTCATCCTGGCGTCCTCCGTGAGCATGGACACGACGGCGTCGATATCGTTTCGCTCCCAGGCGGCGACGTAGCGCTCGGCGAGCCGGTTGAGCTCACTGTCGCCGAGGAGGCGGAGCGTCTTCTGCTGCGTTTGCCTCGGCAGCCGTTCGTCCACGGTCTTGTGCGCTCGCTGCAGGGCGCTGTCGACCGAGACTGGCGTCGTCTCGAGTACTTCGGCGGTCTCGCGGGCTGAGAAGCCGAGGACGTCGCGGAGGATGAGCACGGCCCGCTGGCGTGCGGAAAGGTGCTGGAGGGCGGCGATGAAGGCGAGTTCGACTCCTTCGCGCTGCTCGTACCGGGCCTCCGGGCCGGCTGGGGCCTCGAGTCCGAGGTTCGTGTCCGGGTAGGGCTCGAGCCAGACCGGTTCGCTCACCGGGTCGGCGAGTCCGTCGTGCGGGTCGGCTGCGGGCCCGTAGTCGATCGGCAGTACCCGCTTGGGGCGTCGCTCGATCGTGCGCAGGCAGGAATTGGTCGCGATCCGGTAGAGCCAAGCTCGTAGCGAGCTTCTCCCCTCGAACCGTGGCAGCCCACGCCAGGCACGAAGCAGCGCCTCCTGCAGGGCGTCTTCGGCGTCCTCGTACGAGCCGAGCATGCGGTAGCAGTGGGCGTGGAGCTCGCCGCGGTAGGGCTCGACGAGGCGGCCGAATGCTCCGCGGTCGCCGCCTCGCGCCGCGCTCAGCGATTCCCGCTCGCTGCGGGCTCGGGGGCGGGTCGTTGAGGGTCCGGAGTCGGGGTCGGTCGTCATCGCTTCGGCTGCCAGAAAGCGATCTCGCCTCCCTCGGACGTCGAGACGACACTACGCCATCCGGCCGGCCCTTCGCGCGGTTCCAAAAGCACCAGCGCGCCGAGCTGCCGGGCGCACTCGGTTGACTCGGCGACCCGGTCGACCTCGACGTACGGGAGCCACAGGGGCCGTTTCGTGCCGCATTCGACGATGCCGCCGCCGAGGCCTCGACCGAGCTCGAGGGCGAGGTAGGAGCCGGAGCGCGCCTCGATTCGTTCCGGCCGCCACCGGAGCAAGCGCGCGTATATGGCTCTCGCCGCCGTCTGGTCGGCGGTGTGGAGCTCCAAATGCACGACCGGCCGCGCCTCCGGGGGCTTCGCGTTCACACCACTCTTGATCCATACCGGAGGCGAAATCCATCGGCGGACGGGCTGCTCGTCAGGGTCACGGACCGATTCCCGAGGTGGTGAGCGCTCAGGACCTTCGGTTCGATTTCGGGGCCTGCTTGGCCCGCGCATCGAGCGGCATGAGCACACCGAGGAGATCCAGGCCATCGGCCGTAAGCACCTCGCCGCCGCCAGGCCAGACGGCGATGATCGTTGGCCCGCGCAGCTCACGCAACCTGTCATTGAGCACGCTCGAGGAGACCTCGCCGCAGCGCCCCGGGGTTCGCGGAACGTGAGCGGATCACCGTCGCACAGGTCCCACAGGACGCGCAGTGCCCACCGCGATAGCACGTGCCCGCCGTGCGGACTCCTCCGCGCATCGCTTCCCGTTGGGTCTGCTGGCGGCCGGGCGCGTCCGCGATGGATTTCGGGGTCTCGCCGGATCGCTATGCAGAAACGAGAAAGGAGGCTGGCATGAGCACCGAGGCTAGGAGCATCGAAGGAAGGGCGGTTCTGGTGACCGGGGCGAATCGCGGAATCGGGCAGGCGCTGGTCGAGGAAGCGTTGAGGAGAGGGGCGAACCGGGTCTATGCCGGTACCCGCCGGCCGTTGGGCCAGCCCGATGGGCGGGTCACGCCCGTGACCCTGGATGTGACCGACGAGGCGCAGATTCAGGCAGCGGTCGAGAGCGTGGAAACGCTCGACATCCTCATCAACAACGCCGGCATCGCACTCTTCGACGACCTCAGCGATCGCGCCGTACTCGACCAGCACCTCGCGGTCAACCTGTTCGGCACCTGGGGCGTGACCCAGGCCTTTCTGCCGCTGCTGGCTCGGTCCCGGGGGGCCATCGTCAACAACGTCTCGCTGATGGCCCTCGCCCCCTTCCCGCTCACTCCGGCCTACGCGATCTCGAAGGCGGCGGCGTTCAACCTGACCCAGGCGCTGCGCGCCCTTGTGGCAGGACGGGGTGTGAGTGTCCACGCCGTCCTGACCGGCCCCACGGACACCGATATGACCCGAGGCTTCGACATACCGAAGGCCTCTCCGCAGTCCGTTGCGCGAGCCATCTTCGACGGCGTGGAGAACGGGGAGGAAGACATCTTCCCCGATCCGATGTCAGCGTCGATGGCGGAGAGCTGGCGCAGGGGCCCGGCCAAGGAGCTCGAGCGCCAGAACGCGGCACTCCTGGAAGCACAGCCCGGCGCGGCATGAGCAGAAGGAGGGACGTTGTGCAACGTAGCCAGGTTGTGCGAGAGAGCGAGTCGCAGCCCTCCCGGGTTGGGGGATCGGCGCCGCTTCGCTACCAGCTGTTCGATCCGGTACCGGACGGACCGGGTGCCCCTCTCCCCTCCGCTGCCAAGACGGGCGCGAGGACGGCCGCGACGGGGGCCGCGCTGACGGCGACGCTCGGGGTGGCCGCCGCCTGCTGGGTCGTCGCGGTCCGGCAGATGAACGGGATGGACATGCGCGTTGCGAGCCGGTTCGGTTCGTTCGCGTTCTTCGTCGCCCTGTGGGTGACGATGATGGCGGCGATGATGCTGCCGGGCGCGGCTCCGGCGGTCCTGGGTCGCGCCCATGCCAGCGGTCGCGTGCGCGCCATGCCGTTGTTCGTCGGGTCGTACCTAGCCGTCTGGACGCTCGTCGGCGTCGCGGTGTACGCGTTGTACCGGCCGCACGGATCTTTGGCCGCCGGCGCAGTCGCGATCGCGGCAGGTCTCTACGAGTTCACGCCCCACAAGCGGCACTTCCGCCGGTGCTGCCGTGAGGGCGTCCGCTCTGGATTCCAGTTCGGGCTCTACTGCGTCGGCTCGAGCATCGGTCTGATGCTGATGCTGGTGGCGCTGGGCGTCATGAGCGTCACCTGGATGTCCGTGATCGCCGTTGTCGTCCTCGCCCAGAAGCTCCTGCCCGCGAAGGCGGCCATCGATGTGCCGGTGGCGCTGGCGATCGTCGGACTGGGAATCCTGATCGTCCTCGCGCCCTCATCGGTTCCCGGACTCACGCCAACGATGTGAGGAGGTGAGGAGGTCATCGGTGGCGCGGGCCAGGTCAAGCTGTTGACGACAAGAGACAAGAAGGGAGATAAGACAATGACTGATCACAAGATCGGAACACGGGAGGAGTGGGCAGCTGCGCGCGGGGAGCTGCTTGCCCGCGAGAAGGAACACACTCGAGTGGGCGACGCGCTGGCGCGGCAGCGGCGCGAGCTGCCGTGGGTCCGGGTCGAGAAGGAGTACCGCTTCGACACCGACGACGGCCCACGCACGCTGGCGGAGCTCTTTGACGGCCGCAGTCAGCTGCTCGTCTACCACTTCATGTTCGGCCCGAGCTATGAGGCGGGGTGCACGACCTGCTCGTCGATCGCGGACAGCATCAACGGCGTCATCCCGCACCTGCTCGCGCGGGACGTGACTATGCTGTTCGTGTCGCGGGCCCCGCTCGAGAAGTTGCAGGCGTACAAGGGGCGCATGGGCTGGAGCTTTCCTTGGGTGTCGTCGGCCAACACCGACTTCAACGTCGATCTGGGTTTCTCGAGCAGCGAGGAGCAGACGCGCGAGTGGGTCGAGCCGGTGCTCGAGCAGCTGCCGCCGATCGCCGGCCGCAATGCGAGCGATTCCGGCATCGACGTCGTCGCTTACCTGACCGAGAGCCAGGGCTTCAGCGCCTTCGTCTTGGACGACGGGGCCGTCTACCACACCTATTCGACCGGCGGTCGCGGGGTCGAGTTCGTGATGGGCTACTACCCGATCCTCGACCGGGCGCCGAAAGGCCGCGACGAGGGCGATGGGTTCCAGCTCTGGATCCGCCGCCACGACGAGTACGACAAGGAGTGACGCGTGCGGAATTAGGCGCTACCGGGCTCACGAGTGATCCGCAGGTCCAAGGCCTCGGCTAGACCTTTCAGATCGTGGAGGCGGGTCAGCTCAGGCTGCGGGGTCAGCGGACGAAGCTGACGCGGGGACCTGCCGGACTCGGGCCTGATGGCCCTATCGCCGGGAACGCCACATTGCCTAGCGTCCTCGCCAGGAGTCGTGACCTTGGTCACGAAGCGAAAGCAATCCTGCGGGTGGGCATGATGACAAAAGCGACGATCACCAAGCGGTGGATTTGGGGGGTGATCGCGTTCATGCCGGCCGGGATCCTGATCCCCTCGAGCGCGCTCGCTCTGGCGGCTCATGATCGCGGCGTGAGCGACGGATACTCCCGGACGATGGTCGGCCTCATCGTACTGGGCGGCATCTTTGCCCTGGGCAGCCTCATCGTTCAGCTGGTGGCGTGGGGCGAGGCAGTCCTCACCACTCGGCTGCTCGCCGACGCGAGGTGGTTCAAGGTCCTGCTGTGGGGCGGGATCGCGGGCATCCTCACCATGCCGTTCTTCGGCCTCGGCGCCCTGGTCCTGGCGAACGTGATGGCGGCGTACCTGGTGGGGGGCCGGAGGGGCCGGCGGCAGTACCGAGGCTCACCACGCTCGCCAAGAGCTTCATCACGAAGTGGGGTGGTCGGGGATTCGCGGCGGTAGGCGCGGGCATGGCTCTGGCCCTGCTGGTGGCCAACCTCACAGGAAATGGCCGCCCCCTTCACGGCGTCCTCTGGCCTTCCCTCGCGATCGAGTCGGCGGGCTTCTCCCTCGCCGTCGCCGGCGCCATCGTGGTATGCGCGGTGTGGTGGGGGGTGCTGTTCAACGCGCACAGACTTGCCGACAAGACGTGGTTCAAGCGCCTGCTGTGGAGCGGGATCGCGGCCGCTGTGACCCTGCCGCTCTTCGGGTTCGGTCTACTGATTCTCGGCGCCGTGCTGATCGCCTACCGCCGCTCGGCACCCGACGGGATGGCCGCCCAGCCGCCGGACATGCCCACGCTGAGCGTGCCGGCCACCGCAGCATGAACACATGAGGAGGCTAGGGTGAGCGCCACAGCGACCGCCACGATCACTAATCACCGCACGGCCGTGATCGACGTCGGCATCGGCATCGAGCGGTCCCCTGAGTCGGTGTTCGACTACTGCAGCGACCACACGAACGAGATCGAATGGAACCCCGAAATGCGCCGGGTGGTGAAGCTCACCGAGGGGCCGATCGGGGTGGGAACCCGATACG
>JBKPBM010000110.1:0-4342 GCA_046744325.1 Actinomycetota bacterium
TGGAACGGCTGGAAGGCGCGCTCCCCGTCTTCGATGGCGCCGGCCCAACACCCGACGAGCGCGACGAACGTGTCGCCGTGCCGATCCTCCGGGATGAACGGGAGCGGCGGGGCGGTCTGCCAGCCCGGGAACCCACCGAACTCCTCGGGCGCGTCGGCGATGAACGCGCGGTACCACTGCAGGATGGCCCGTGCATCGGTCAGCTCGAAGAGCATGGGCCCGCCGTAGATCTCCTTGATCGGGTGCAGGCGGTACTCCAGAGCGGTGGCCACGCCGAAGTTCCCGCCGCCGCCACGCAGGGCCCAGAGCAGGTCCTCGTTCTCTCCCTGGCTGGCGGTCCGGATCTGGCCGTCGGCGGTCACCACCTCGGCCGAGATCAGGTTGTCGCACGACAGGCCCACCCCACGAGACAGGTAGCCGATGCCACCGCCGAGGGTCAGGCCGGCGATGCCGGTGGTGGAGATGATCCCGCCGGTGGTGGCCAGGCCGTGCTCGTGAGCGGCATCGTTGAACCGGCCCCAGGTCACGCCGCCCCCCGCCCGCGCGGTGCGGGCCGACGGGTCGACCGCCACGTCCTGCATCGGCGAGAGGTCGGCGACGACGCCATCGTCGACCGTGCCGAACCCGGGGACGCTGTGGCCGCCCCCTCGGATGGCGAGGGGCAGCCCGTTCTCTCGCGCGTAATCCACGGTGGCCGCGACGTCGCGCGCGGTCGTGCACCGCACGACTGCGCGGGGCCGCCGGTCGATCATGGCGTTGTAGACCGTGCGGGCGTCCTCGTAGCCCTCGTCATCGGGCGTGACCACCTGGCCGCTGACCGCGGCCCTGAGCTGATCGATCGTGGAGCCCATCCTTCCCTCCTTTTCGCCGGATCGCCTAGTTCCTACTACAGGGGAGGGCGTGGCGTGAAGGCCCAAACGGTGAACATCTCTGGCCGAGACACGTCGGGGTGGCTACGTCGGGTCATCCGGGTCCGGCTGCCATGTGGCCAGGAGTTCCAGCTCCCATGGCGGTACCGGATGCGACCCGAGCTCCACCGTGCCCGCGCGCGGCCCGCTCCACGAGAACGACCCCGTGTAGTCGTAGGCGGTGGCGTCCGCCGTGCTCAGGGGGGAGAGGCCGAAGTCGTGCTCGACGAAGGCCAGGATCGAGGCGAAGCTCGCTGCGGTGGAGTCCGTGTGCCCGGCGATGACGTAGGGCGAAACGATGATCATCGGCACGCGGATCCCCAACCCGGCCGGTGGCGGCACGTGGTCGTAGAAGCAGCCGCAATCGTCCCACGTGATGAACACGGCAGTGCTCGCCCACTGGGGCCCCGACTCGATCGCGCTCACGACCTGTCCGATCCAGTTGTCTCCGGCCAGCATCGAGTCCTTGTTGTGCTGGGAGTTTGCGGCCGTCGGCGTGACGACGCTGTAGTTCGGGAGCGACCCCACGGCGGCGTCCGTGACGATCTGAGCGGCCGGGACCACGTTGCCCCATTGGGCGCCGTTGAAGCATTCGTAGAAATAGGTGCACGAGTTCCAGATGTATCCGGAGGCCTGCCCGGACGAGTGGTCGTGACCGTCCCCGCTGTAGGACCTCCACGTCAAGCCCGCCGCGTCGAGCCTGTCCCAGATCGTGTCGACGTGCGTCACCGATGACGACCGATACGGTCCGCCCTGGCTCGAGTCGGGCACGCACGACGGTTGCATGCTCGACTGCTTCGACACCGGGTCGGTCCACAGGGCGTCCTTGTTGCTGTCACAGCCCCAGGACTCCTTGACCCCCGTCGGGCCGGTTCCGGTTACCGGGTTGTCGCCCACGAACCCGTCGCTCGTCGCGGCGGCGATGTCCAGGTGTGAGCCGAAGCTGGGCATGGCCGAGCTGAACGTCTGATCGCTTACCGCGAAGCTCGACGCCAGGGCGATGATGTTCGGGATGTCGGACTCGCCGAACTGCGTGTAGCAGGCATATCCGGGCGAGGCGCACCCAGTGATGAGGTTGAACCCGTTCATCTTGCCTCCGTGTACCGCCTTGGCCTGACCCGATGTGCTGTGGTCGATCACGGGGACGAGGTCCGCCGCCGCCGAGAGGGCGATGACCGTTCCGGTGCTGGTCCGCCCCGTGGTGGCGCCGGCACAGCGCAGGTGCGCCACACACCACGCCCCCAGGACGTTGTCGAAGGAGTGGTTCTCCTGGTCGATGACCACGATGTGCTGGATGGGGAAGGAAGCCGTCACCATGGCCGCATCCGACTGTGGGACCAGGATCAGTCCGATCAGCGCCACGACGAGACCGCTCGCCGCACTGCGAAGCACGTTCTTCATCTCTGTCACCCCCCTCGGGGTCTCCGGCGAGCGTGCCGGCGATCACCGAGATGGAGTGAAGTCCCGGAGCCGCGCCCGATCAGTACTAGGCGTTACATCGTGGGGTGCAGTAGTCCACAGAGCGCTTAGCTGATCCTCCTGCGGACCCACCAGAGGCTGAACGCGACCAGGGCAACGGAGAGAAGCAGGAACAGGCCGGTCTCGATCCACTGGAACGTCCAGTAACGGTTGCCCGGCTGATACACCGCAACCAGATGGGCCCCGATGCGCTGCAGGCACGTCTGGATCACGTCCTTCCCGGGGAACTCGCCGCTGTTTCGAGCAAGCGCCGGGCACTGCTTCGCCACGATGTCGAGGTCGACGCCGCCACCCAGCCCCAGCAGCCGCCCCGCGGCATCCACCGCTTTGGTCGACAGGACCCAATCGCCCATCCCGGTTCGCGGGCTCGCCCCTTTTAAGAACGTCCACGAGACGACCTTGGGGGCCGTGAGGTGACGGCGGACCCAGAGGTCCACCACCAGGCGCACGGCCGTGAACCCCGCGAGCGTTGCAGCCATCGCGGCCACCGTCCGACGGATGAGCGCGCCCATGGCGATGCCCAGCGTCACGGCGAAGAGCGTGTAGGCGACGGCGACCGGCCCACGGATGTCGAAGATCCCTGGGTTGAAGCGGTTGTCGCCGGCGATGACGAGGGGACGGCTCCACCATGCCAGGCCCCAGGTCACGATGGCGATGCCCAGTGCGGCCATCGCGGCGATCGCGGCGACCTTCACCAGGAACCACCGCTCCCGGGTCACGCCCTGGGTCCAGGCCAGCCGGTGGGTGCCCTGCTCGACCTCGCGAGCGAGCAGTGGAGCACCCCAGAACAGGCCGCCCAACACCGGCAGGATCAGGAACAGGGGGACGAGGAACTGCAGGTTGGTGAAGCGGTCCAGGAAGCTGTTGGTCACACCCCCACAGTCGACTCCGGGGTGCGCCAGGCACGTCGCTGCTCCGCTGGAACGAAAGGCCGACAAGATGGCCGGGCCAGTGGCCAGCAGGATCACTCCCAGGATGGAGAGCGTCACCGCCCCGAAGAGCCACTGCATCCGGTGCTGTCGCCACGTCACCCAGATCATCTCGACACCTCCGATCGAGCCCTGGCCAGGTGGGGCGGTGGGAGCGCGGTGGCGGCCGGCTGGCCGAGATACGCCAGCACGAGGTCCTCCAGGCCCACCTCGCTCTGCTCCCACGCGGGATCCAGGATCGGCCCGTCTGTCCGCACCAGAAGCGTGGACTGCCGCTCGGTGTGCCGTTCCTGGACGATGGCGGTGACGCCGCCGATCCGGTCGACGTCCTTCCGTGGTCCGGTGATCAGCCGGTGCGTGGCCAGGAGCGTCTCGATCTCCCCGACCACCTGGGTCCGCGCCGCGGAGAGCAGGATCAGGAAGTCGCACACGCGCTCGAGGTCGGTGATCAGGTGGGACGACAGCACCACCGTCAGGCCGTGCTCGGCGACCCCCTCCATGAGGACCTGGAGGAACTCCCGGCGGGCCAGTGGGTCCAGGCTGGCCAGCGGCTCGTCCAGAAGCAGCAGCTCCGGCCGCTTGCCGAGCGCCAGGGCCAGGGCGACCTGCCCCCGCTGGCCACCGGAGAGCTGGCCGACGCGGTCCCGCAGCGAGATCCCCAGGTGCTCGAGTCGCTCTGAGGCCAGCGACCGGTCCCACCGAGGGTTGAGCCGCCGGCCGAACTCGAGCATGTCGGCCACCGAGAAGGATCGATACAACGGCACGTCCTGGGCCACGAACCCGATCCGGGACAGCAGCGAGGGGTCCTGGCCCGGCGTGGACCCCAGGACGCTCACCTGGCCCGCAGTGGGCCCCAGGATGCCCGTGGCCAGGTGCAGCAGCGTGGTCTTGCCGGCGCCGTTCGGTCCCACCAGGGCCACCACCCGGCCCACCGGGATGTCCAGTGAGCAATTCCGGAGCGCCCACCGGCGCCGGTACCGCTTCCCCAGGTCGATGGCGGAAAGGGCCGTCTCGTTCATGCCACTC
>JBKPBM010000046.1:0-9123 GCA_046744325.1 Actinomycetota bacterium
CCGTGGTACAACGCGTTCTTCGAGCCAGACTCCGATGGCTTCATCGACTCGGACCACACGTGGCCGAGCAGCGGGCTGGCTGGCGGCCATGAGGTCGAGGCGATCGGGGTGGAGCTCGACACCGAGGACGTGTTCAACAGCGTGATCACCTACGTGAACAGCTGGAGCACCAGCTGGGGTGACGCCGGGAGGTTCCGGATGCGCCTGAGCACCTACGAGCGCCTCGACCACGTCGACCTCAAGCAGTACGTGGTCTGAGGGATCGAGGTCCCCGAACAGCGGCGAGGGTCGCGATGGGAGGCGATCCCGGCTGGAGCGAGGAGTCCCGGGCGCTCCTGACCGACTGGCACAACCGCATGTACGCGGCCCAGACCGGGCACTACGAGCGGGCCGACCGGTTCCGGATGCTGCACTACGTGCTGGGCATCCCGGTCGTGGTGCTGACCACGCTGGCGGGCACGACGCTCTTCGCCAGCCTGGGCCGGAAGATCGGTGCGGTCGGCGTGGCGGTGGCGGCGACCACCATGCTGGGCGCCGTGCTGGCCAGCATCCAGACGTTCCTGCGCCTGGGGGAGGCCTCGGCCAACCACGCCCACGCGGCGGACTGGTACGCGGCGATCCGCCGGGACATCGAGCAGCTCCTGGCCGCGCCACCGCACACGCCCCAGCTCCGCGACCGGGCGCTGTCGAAGGTGCGCAAGGAGATGAACAAGTGCGCTCAGAAGTCGCTCGAGCTCCCGCAGGGGAAGTGGATCGAGCTGGCCCAGAGGTTCAACGTGAGGGAGGAGTTTCCCTCGACCAGGAGGCACCGGACGCGCTGGTCTCATCGGGCGCCTGCGGCGAGCGATGGAGTGGATGCCGTCTCGACGGTCAACGCCCACGCCACGGGGCCGCCGCCGTGACCGCCACGCGAGGCGAGGAGCCTCGGCTGTCTACCGTTCCGGCGTGGCCCGCGTACGGAGCGTTGTGAGCGAGGAGAGGAGGGGGCGACGATGGAGCGGATCACCGACGACACGATCGTGGTGGTTCCGGAGGGATCGGGGCAGCCCATGGGGTTCCCCCGAGGCACCGTTGTCGACGTGGAGGAGATCGAGGGCGACGAGTCCCGGTGGAGGCTCCTGAAGGAGATCGACTACCGGGGGAACCGCCAGGAGTTCCAGGTCCCGGTGGGCGAGACGACGGACTTCGCCTCCGTTCCGAAGCTCTTCGTCTGGTTCCTGCCGCGATATGGGAAGTACACGAAGGCCGCCGTCCTGCACGACCACCTGTGGAGCAAGGAGATCGAGAAGGGCACCATCACCCGGCTGGAGGCGGACGGCCTGTTCCGCCAGGCCATGCGGGAGCTGGGGGTCGCGTTCCTCCGACGGTGGATCATGTGGGCGGCCGTCCGGTGGGGCGCGCTGACGAAGAAGGACGCAAGGAAGGACTGGTGGAAGGAGAGCTGGCGGGTGCTGCTGGTCACCCTGCCGGCCCTGCCCATCGTCCTGCCCCCGGCGATCCTCATCGCCATCTCCCTGATCGTGTTCTACGTGATCGAGCTGGTGGTCTTCCTGCCGCTGCGTCTCGTCAGGGCGGTGAAGCTGGCTCGCCGGAAGGAGGCCAAGAAGGTCAACCTCCCGCACCTGCGGTGGAAGCTCTAAGGATCAGCCCGCGGCGATCGCGGTGAGCTCGCGCGCCACGCGCTCCACCTCGTCGAGCGTGTTGTAGTGGCAGAACCCGACCCGCACGGCCCCGCCCGAGGCCTCCAGTCCGAGGCGTTCCATCACCGCCAGGGCGAAGTAGTTGCCGTCCCAGACGAACACGCCCCGCCGAGCGAGCTCCTGGGCGAGCTCCCGGGGAGCCCGACCGTCCGGGAGGGTCAGGGCGAACGTCGGGGTCCGTTCGCCCACGCGAGCCGGGTCGGCGATGCCCCACAGACGGACGTTCTCCACACCGGCCAGGCATTCGAGGAAGCGTATCGACAGCGTGGCCTCGTGCCCCTCGATCGCGCGCATCCCGGCAGCGAGGGCCGAGCGGCGGTCACCTTCGGCGGCCGCCTCTGGGCCCGCGAGGTCGGCCAGGTACCCCACGGCTTCGACGAGCCCGGCGAGGGCCTCGTGCGAGAGCGTCCCGGTCTCCCACCGGTCGGGTGACCGGTCGGCCTGCGGCCGAACCCGGTAGGTGGGCAGGGAGTCCAACAGCTCGAGCCGCCCCCACATGATCCCGAGGTGCGGGCCGAAGACCTTGTACGGAGAGCAGAACAGGACGTCCGCCCCCAGCGCCCGCACGTCGATCAGCCGGTGCTGGGCGGCGTGCACCGCGTCGACGACCACAATGGCACCCGGGGCTGCCTCCCGAACCGCCCCGACCACCCCCTGCACCGCCGTCACGGACCCGGTGGCGTTGGAGGCCAGGGTGAAGGCCGCTACCCTGGTCCTGGGCGACAGGGCCGCCCGGAGACTGTCGAGATCGAGCGTGCAGTCCTCCTCGCGGAGGTCCACCCACCGAACCTCGGCTCGGGTGTCCGCGGCGACGGTCAGCCACGGGGCGATGTTGGCATCGTGGTCCAGGCGGGTCACCACGACCTGGTCTCCGGCCGAGAGCGTCCTGGCCACCGCCCGTGAGAAGGCGAACGACAGCGTGGTCATGTTCTGTCCGAAGACGCACTCCGTGGGGTCGCCTCCCAGGAAGTCGGCGGCGGCCAGGCGGGCCTCGGCGATCAGGTCGTCGGTGGCCCGGCTGGTGGCGAACGCCCCGCCCGTGTTGGCGTTGCTCGTCCTCAGGTAGGCGGCCATCGCATCGATGACCCGCTGCGGGACCTGGGTTCCTCCCGGCGCGTCCGCGAACACCACCGCGCGTCCGTCGAGCGTCCGGCGCAGGCCCGGGAACTGCGCCCGAGCCCCGGGCACATCCAGGGGGGCACTCATGGCTCGTAGAGCAGGTCGAGGTAGCGCGTCAGCAGCTCGCTCACCAGACCTCGGAAAGGGATCGTCCCGGCCAGGCCGTAGACCGGCGCCATGCCTTCCTTCGAGCCGGGAGCACGTCGCACCGCCGCCACGCTCGCCTCCAGGTCGGACCGGAACCGCTGCGCGACGCCAGGCTGGGTGTGACGAAGGGTGACGCAGATGTGGATGGCCGCAGGACGATGCAGGCCGTTCAGGCTCCACCCGCGCCGGGTCATCTCGTCGAGCACCCGGTAGATGTCGAGCGAGCGAGAGCCGAAGGAGATCACCCAGAGCGGGTCGCCCAGGACGTGCAGATCGGGCATCGCCTCGATGGCCGTGCGGATCTCCGCGGCGGTGCCCAGGATCCTGCGGGTGGCGTCTATGTAGCCGTCCTCACCGGTGGCCACCATCGCCGCCCAGCAGGCCGCGCTCAACCCGCCCGGCCGGCTGCCGGCGAGGGTCGGGGAGAAGTACAGCCCCCCCGGCCATTCGGTGGCCGTGAAGTACTGATGCGAACGGAGCTCGCGGTTCCGGTACAGCACCACCGACGTGCCCTTGGCGGCGTAGCCGAACTTGTGGGTGTCGGCCGACATGGACGTCACGCCGGGAACGCGGAAGTCGAACGGGGGGACCGCGTACCCGAGGCGCTCGGCCCACGGCAGGACGAACCCCCCCAGACAGGCGTCGGTGTGGAACCCGATCCCGCGCTCCCGCGCCAGGGTGGCGAGCGGGGCGATCGGATCGATGACCCCGTGTGGGAAGCTCGGCGCGGAGCCCACCAGGACCACGGTGCTCCCGGTGATGGCTCGGCGGGTGGCCGCCACGTCCGCCTTGAGATCGGGCCCCACCGGCACCCTGACCATCTCCATCCCGAAGTACTGCGCGGCCTTGTCGAAGGCCACGTGGGCCGTGGTGGGGGCCACGATGGCGGGACGGTGGTGACCCCTCCGCCATCGGCGGGCGGCGGCGCGATCGCGGTAGGTCTTCATGGCCAGCAGGATGCTCTCGGTTCCGCCCGAGGTCACGGTGCCGCAGACGCCCGGATCCGCGTCGCCCCCGCCCAGCATGGACGCCGTCATGGCCACGATCTCGGCCTCGAACTTCGCCGCGCTCGGCCACAGGTCGGCGTGCAGCGGGTTCATCTGGGAGGTCAGGCCGTAGACACGATCGAGGAAGGCCACGTGATCGTCGTCCCCCTGATACACGGCTCCGGACGCCAGTCCGTCGTGCCACCGAGGGCGCTCGGTTGCCGCCAGCTCCCCGACCTCGCCGAGGACCGCCTCCGGGGCCGATCCGTGTTCCGGGATCCTGGTCCGCGCCGGCATGAGTTCACGGTAGGGCTTCACCTGCGCCGCCACGCCGGCCAGTATCCGGTCGAACTCCTGCTCGAGACGCCGGCGGACCCAGGGGATCGCAGCCGCGAGCCGTTCGGCCGCGGTGGCGATCCGCGGATCGAGCCCCTGAAGCTTCGTTGCGATGTCCGCGATGTCCATGGCTCCTCCGGTCCTTCCGCCGGCGAATCCGGCCCCGGTCACCGGGCTCGGTTCAGCCTGGCGTGGATCTTCCTGGTTCGTCGGTAGATGGCGAGGAACTCGGGAAACAGCTCGTCGTACCGGGCGCGGTTCGACGGGTCCGGCTCGAAAGCCCGGGCGATGGGCACGCGCCCGGCCACGTCGTCCCAGGACAGATGGCCGAGCGCCACACACGCCTGGAGGGCGGCCCCGCGCGCGTTGGCCAACGTCGGATCGGCGACCTGCCGGATGGGGCGGTCGAGAACGTCCGCGTGGATCTGGCACCACAGCTCGGATCGGGCGCCGCCGCCCACGATGGGGATCGCCGCCAGTCGACGCCGGATGAACTTCTCCACGTACCTGAGCAGCCAGCGGGAGTTCATCGCCACCCCTTCCAGCACCGCTCGGACCATGTGCGCCCGGCTCGCGTCCAGGGACTGGTTGAAGAAGCCACCCCGGATGGTGCGATCGTCCACCGGGGTGCGCTCGCCGTTCAGCCACGGGGTGAACAGCAGGCCGCCGCTCCCGGCCGGAACCCCCTCGGCCATGGCCAGCATCTCGGCGAACCGTTCCGAAGAGGACTCGGGCTGGTCCTCCGGAAACAGGATGCGGTCCTTGAGGACGGTCAGGCAGACGCCAGCGGACTCCTGCTCGTTCGCCAGCAGGTATCGGCCGGGGATGGCCGACGGCAACGACGCCATGTTGTGCAGCAGGTCGGTCCGCTTGCGGGGAACGTGGCAGACCAGCCATGACGACGTGCCGATGCACAGGTGGGCGTCGAAGTCGGCGATGGCGCCGGCGCCGATGGCCGCCGCCATGATGTCGGGCGCCCCGCTGACCACCTGGACCGATTCGGGCAGCCCCAGCTCCCCGGCCGCCCGGCGCGTCATCGGACCGAGCACGGTGGCCGGAGGGAGCAGCTCGGGCAGTCGGGAACGGTCGAGCCCCGTCATCGCCAGCAGCCGGTCGTCATAGTGCACCGCGTTGACGTCTCTGGTATTCGCCACCCAGTGAAGGGTGATCGCGTCGAAGGTGGAGGCGATCCGGCCCGTCAGCCGGAAGTTGAGCCAGTCGCGCGGCTCCAGGAACGTGGCGGTGCGCTCGTAGATGGCGGGGTGCTCGTCCCGGATGAACAGGATGTGGGCGATGGGGTCCTTCCCGGAGTGCCCTGGGGCCCCGCCGGTTCGCCGGATCCAGGCGATCAGCCGCGCCGCGCCGTAGCCCTGGATCGAGGGGAAGCCGGCGGTCACCTTCCTGACGTGCGAGGCGCCTCGCGAGTCCATCCAGATGATGGCCGGCATAATCGTCTTACCGCCCGCGTCGATCGGGACCGTCCCCGACCACTGCGAGCTGCACCCCGCGCCGACGATGTCCGTCGGGTCAATCCCCGACTGGGTCAGCACACGGTGCGTGGCGGCGACGACGGCCTCCCACCAGACCTCGGGGTCCTGCTCCGCCCCTCCATCCGGCATCACCCGGACGGGCAGCGGCTCGACCGTCCAGCCACCGATCTCACCGGCCAGGGAAACGAGGGCGAGCTTCACGGCGGACGTGCCCAGGTCGATGGCGAGGATGTAGCGCCCGCGCCGCACCCTAGTCGATCCGAGCGCCGAGCCGGTCCGCCCTTCGCCCCCCTCGGAGCGGCTCCGGAACGGTGAGGGCGACGATCACCACCACCACGGCCAGCACCGTGATCAGGGCGATCGATGTGCCGAAGCTCCCACTGATGCTCTTGAGGATCCCCATGACGCCCACCACCACCGCTCCGCCGAGGTTCCCGGCCAGCAACATGACCCCCACTGCGGTGCTGCCCACCTCCGGTCCGAGCGAGGGGTCCTCCGACGCCACGGCGATGGAGATGGGAAGCGCCGCCAGGAGGAAGAACCCGAGCACCAGCGCCACCGGCACCAGCGCGGCGATCGTCCCGAGATGTCCCAGGAGCCAGAGGGCCGGCGCCGCCACCACCCCTGCAGCCACCAGGAACGGCTTACGTCGCCGCAGGGCGTCGCTGGCCAGGCCGAGCACCACCGATCCCACCATGCCAGCGACCGTGATCATCCCGGCCACCAGCCCGGCCCCCGATTCTCCGATGCCCCGGGGCTTCAGGATCTCCTCGAGCCAGGTGGTGATCCCCAGGTAGAAGCCGAACCCCAGGAAAAGGGCGGCCGACAGCTTCCACAGCGTCGGCGAGTGGAGGACGCGCGCCATGCCCTGTCGCATGCTCAGCTGCTCGGGGACGGTCAGCCTGGCCGGCGCCTCCCGGGGCGCCACCAACCAGAACACCAGGAGCGTGAGCACCGACAGGCCGCCGTACACGAGCTGGGTCGCCCGGACCCCGATCGCGGAGACCAGCCCTGGCGTGACGATCAGTCCCACGGTGATCCCCAGGAAGATCGCCATCGTGCCCAGCCCGGTGGCCGTGCCGGCCTCGTCCTCGGGGAAATGGCGGTTGACCAGGTCCGCCACGGCGTTGATCAGGAAGGGCTGCGGCAGGAGCAGGACCACGGTCAACAGGAGCAGCAACGGGAAGCTGGGGGCGAGCGGCCTGAGGAGCCCGAACAGGGCGGTGACCAGGCCGGCCCACAGCAGCGGCTTCGGATACCCGTACCGGTCGGCCACGGTGCCGCCCGGGATGGATAGTGCGGCCGAGCACAGCGGGCCCACGGAGACCAGAAGCCCGATCGACACCTCGGAGGTGTGGAAGGCCGTCGCCGCCTTCGCCGTCACCGAGGCGAAGGAGATCCACAGCACGTGGCTGGTGGCGACCAGGGCCACATACGCGCCGAGGACGCGCCACGATCCCGGGCGGCGCTCGGTCTCGGGAACGGTCGTGTGGCCCTCCCTTCGGCAGATTGCCGCATGAGCCTACCCGCCACCGCGACCTGGCGGCTTGACTCGATTTTCCGAGACGACCACAGTCTGCCCGGGATGAAGCCGGCGAGGTTCGACTACGTCGCCCCCGCGAGCGTGGAGGAGGTGGTGAGCCTCCTGGCCGAGCATGGCGAGGAGGCGAAGGTCATCGCGGGAGGCCAGAGCCTGGTGCCGATGATGGCGTTCCGGCTGGCCACGCCCTCGGTCCTGATCGACCTCAACGGGGTGCGAGAGCTCGAATACGTCCGAGCCGACCCCGAGGCGCTCGTGTTCGGCGGCCTGGCCCGGCAGCGCGCGGTCCTTGAGGTGGACGGCCTGGCGGAGCGCTGCCCGGCGGTGGCGGAGGGGGTCGGGTTCATCGGGCATCCGGCGATCCGGAACCGGGGGACCGTCGGGGGCAGCCTCGCCCACGCCGACCCCTCGGCGGAGTGGCCCGGCCTGCTCCTCGCCTTTGACGGCGAGATCGACGTGCTCGGCCCGGACGGACGACGCACCGTTCCGGCGAGCGAATTCCTGGTCACGTACTTCACGACCTCGATGCGGCCGGACGAGGTCCTGGTGGAGGTCCGGCTTCCGATCGGCGAGGGGGGCGGCGCGCCGGGCGGATCGAGCTTCGTCGAGTTCGCCCAGCGCCACGGCGACTTCGCCGTCGCCGGAGCGGTCGCGGCGATGGCGCTGACCGGTGACGGTCGCGCGGCGGACGTCAGGCTCGCCCTGATCGGGGTGCGCGACACCGCGGTGCGGGCGACCTCGGCGGAGGAGCTGGTGGCCGGCGAGCGGCCGACGGATGAGGTGCTGGCCGAGGCGGCCCGAGCGATCGAGGGTCACATCGACCCGATGTCCGACGTGCATGGAACCTCCGGCTATCGCACCCATGTGGCGATCGCCGTGGCCAGGCGGGCGCTGACCCGGGCGCGGGACCGGGCCCTCGCCGCTGCGGGGGCCGGCTGATGGACGTCTCCCTCACGGTCAACGGGCGGGCCACCACCGCGGCGGCGGAGGCGCGCACGACCCTGGCCGACTTCCTCCGCGAGACGCTCGGGCTCACCGGGACGCACCTGGGCTGCGAGCACGGCGTGTGCGGCGCGTGCACGGTGCTCCTCGACGGCCGCTCGGTCCGGTCGTGCCTGATGTTCGCGGTCCAGGCGCAGGGCCACGAGGTCACCACGGTCGAGGGCCTGGCCGGACAGGACGGAGACCTGCATCCCCTGCAGCAAGCCTTTCACGACCGCCACGCCCTGCAGTGTGGGTTCTGCACCCCCGGGTTCCTCCTGTCCGCCCTGGAGCTGCTCGAGGCGAACCCATCCCCCACAGAAGATGAGGTTCGGAGCTGGCTGTCGGGGAACCTGTGCCGGTGCACGGGCTACCAGAACATCGTCGATGCTGTGCTCCTGGCCGCGGAACGCAGGAGGGGGCCGGCGTGACCACCCGGATGTTCGGGGAACGGGTGGGGCGTACGGAGGATGGCCGGTTCCTGACCGGTCGCGGGCGGTACGTGGCCGACTTCGAGCCGCACGCTGCCCATGCCGCGTTCGTCCGCTCGGACTTCGCCCATGCCCGGATCGTGTCCATCGACACCGCTGCGGCACGGGCGATGCTGGGCGTCTTGGGCGTGTTCACATACGCCGACCTCGACGGCGGATTCGCCGAGCGCCTCCCGCTCCTGGTCCCCCACGACCGGCTGACCGCTCCCCGCACCCAGTTCGCCCTGGCCGGGGACGAGGTCTGCTACGCCGGCGAGGTGGTGGCGATGGTGGTTGCCCGCGACCGGTACGTGGCGGAGGATGCGGCCGAGCTGGTGCGGATCGAGTACGAGC
>JBKPBM010000292.1:0-2951 GCA_046744325.1 Actinomycetota bacterium
TGCGAGGGCTCGCTCGCGCGCCTCCAGACCGACCGGATCGACCTCTACCAGATGCACCATGTGGACCGCGAGGCGCCCTGGGACGAGATCTGGCAGGCCATGGAGGTCCTCGTCCAGCAGGGCAAGGTCGTGTACGTGGGCAGCAGCAACTTCGCCGGGTGGCACATCGCGCAGGCGAACGAGGCCGCGCGGGCCCGCCACTTCCTAGGACTCTCGTCGGAGCAGTGCCTGTACAACCTCAACGACCGCACGGTCGAGCTGGAGGTCCTGCCCGCGTGCCGGGGCTACGGCATGGGCGTGATCCCGTGGAGCCCCCTGGCCGGGGGCGCCCTCGGCGGAGCCCTGCAGAAGGTGACCAAGGGACGCCGGTCCACCGGCTGGACCAAGGAGCGCATCGGGCAGATCCGCGACAAGCTGGAGCGCTACGAGAAGCTGTGTGCGGACGTCGGCGAGGAGCCTGCCAACGTCGCCCTGGCGTGGCTCCTTGCGAACCCCGTGGTCACCGCCCCGATCATTGGCCCTCGGACCAAGGAACAGCTCGACGGGTCGCTGCGCGCGCTGGAGATCAAGCTCGACGCGAAGACGATGCGGGCCCTCGACCAGATCTTCCCCGGGCCCGGTGGTGAGGCGCCCGAGGCGTTCGCCTGGTAGACAGACCCCTCCCTCGCTCGCGCAGGGCCATGAAGGTTTCGTCGCGGTCCGAGGAATCGGCCGCGAAACCGGATCGTGCTTCCTACGCTTGGTTCAGTGTCCACGCCAGCAACGGTCGCCCGCGCCCGGGCGCGTCGCAGACCGCGCTGGATCCCATTGCTGGCCGCGCTCCTCGTCGCCACCGCATGTCGTCCAACACCGCCGACAGCATCCGGAGACATCCATGCGATCAAACACGTCATCGTGATCATGCAGGAGAACCGGTCCTTCGACTCCTACTTCGGCACGTTCCCCGGCGCCGACGGCATCCCGATGACGAACGGGGTCCCCACCCCCTGCGTTCCCGACGCCGCGGCCACCACCGGGTGCCAGCGTCCCTACCACGACACGAGCCTGGTGAACGTGGGCGGTCCCCACGCCGCCCGGGCAGCCCGCCGAGACATCGACACCGGCCGGATGGACGGGTTCGTCACCGAGGACCTCACGGCGCCGAGGGGATGCACCAGCGTGCACGATCCCCAGTGCGCCCGTGGATCCGTGGGCGGGGTCGACGTCATGGGGTACCACGACGGGCATGAGATCCCGAACTACTGGACCTACGCTCGCCACTTCGTGCTTCAGGACCACCTGTTCGAGCCGAACCTCGGATGGAGCCAACCGGCCCACCTGTTCGCGGTGTCGGGATGGTCGGCCGCGTGCTCGGATCCGGCCGACCCGTCGAGCTGCCGGAGCACCCTGGACAACCCGGATGCCTTCGCCGATGGGTTGCATCCGAACGAGCCCAGCTACGGCTGGACCGACCTCACCTACCTCCTGTACACCCATCACGTCAGCTGGGCGTACTACGTGGACCAGGGGTATCAGCCCGACTGCGACGACGGAGGCGTGGTCTGCCCGGGCAAGCGGCAGAGGGTGGGCACCCCCGAGATCTGGAACCCACTGCCGGACTTCGTCACCGTGCACCAGGACGGGCAGCTCGGCAACATCCAGCCCGCCCGGGACTTCTTCGCCGCCGCGCACGACGGCACATTGCCGGCGGTCAGCTGGGTGGTGCCGAACCAGCACGACAGCGAACACCCGCCGGCACGGATCGACGACGGCCAGGCGTGGGTGACCAGTCTCATCGACGCGGTCATGCGCGGCCCGGACTGGGGCAGCTCGGCGATCTTCCTGACCTGGGACGACTGGGGAGGGTTCTACGACCACGTGGTCCCGCCGACGGTGGACGCCAGCGGGTACGGGCTGCGGGTTCCGGGCCTGGTGATCAGCCCGTTCGCCCGCGCCGGGTACATCGACCACCAGGTGCTGTCCTTCGACGCCTACCTGAAGTTCATCGAGGACGACTTCCTCGGAGGCGCCCGCATCGACCCGGCCACCGACGGGCGTCCCGATCCCCGGCCCGACGTCCGGGAGAGCTCTTCGATCCTCGGTGACCTGACGAAGGACTTCGACTTCCAGCAGGCCCCCCGCCCACCGGTGATCCTCCCCCCGCGCCCAGGTCCTGGCTCACCGTAGGAATTGGGGCCGGGCGAGGACCGGCCCCCCGGGCGTATGACGCGCGGGGGGCCGGCGGAACTGCGGTGCGGCCCGCTGCAGCCGCATGCCGGTCAGTTCACGGTGATGGACTTGGCGGTCGAGTACTGGGAGGCCTTCAGGTTCGAGGCGTTCTTGACCCGGGCCCGGAACTGGTAGGTCCCGGTCCCGGTGTCCGGCGCGAACGTGGCGCTGGCCACCGTCTGCCCGGTCTTCCAGTTCTGCCAGCTGGTCGACCCAGGTCGCTTGATCTGGATGTCGAACACGAAGCCCGGGGGCGCCGCCCCGCCCGCCCACTGGATGGTGAACGTCGTGGACACTGTTCCGGTGGTCGGCGACAGGACCATCGGAGCCTTCACGGTCCCGGTCATGGTCGACAACGTGTCCTTGTACTTGTACACGCCGGCCCCGACGAACACGAAGGTGTACGTCCCGCCCGGAGCGATGGCGCCCGAGTCGAAGATCCCCGCCCCGCTGGAGTCCGTGACGGTGTGTGACCTCGTTCCGTTGTTCGTCCACTTCGCTCCGTTCCCGATGGTGTGGTTGTTGACGGGATCGGGGCTGAACGCCGACTCGGTGATGCTGATGAAACTCGACGTCGGCGCGCCCGGCGTGTCGGTGAAGGCATACATCCCTCCATCCAGCGAGCCCACGTACACGTATCCGTTGGCCACCGCCGGTGAGGACGGGATCCCCCCGCCCATCGCGGAGAAGCCTGAGTTCCACAGCGGCGCTCCGGTCGACGCGTTCCAGGCGTAGAGCTGGTG
>JBKPBM010000324.1:0-12915 GCA_046744325.1 Actinomycetota bacterium
CGTCAACGACCTGGCCTTCAACGACACCACCCCCGACTGGATGGCCGCCGGGTTCATCGCCTCCGTGGCCGACTTCACGTTCACACCCGCCACGGACAAGCCCAAACTCGGTGGGTCGGTCCTGTGGAACTTCGTGGGTCCGAGCGACCACACCGTGACCGATAGCTCCTTCACCGCGAATGGAGGGGTGGCCTTCTTCGACTCCGGCATCGTCTCAGCCGGCGGGTACTACGTCTTCGCGTTCCAGGCGGCTGGCCAGTATCCCTACGTCTGCACGATCCACGCGGGGATGTCCGGCACGGTGAAGGTGCCGATGACGGTCGCCCCCACGACCGGGAGCACCACGACCGTCTTCACCGTGACCTGGGCATCGGGTGGACCGCCGGTCGGATACAGGTTCGACGTCCAGATCCAGAGGCCGGGCGATCCAGGCTTCTCGGACTGGCTGCCCGGCACCGCCCTCAAGACCAGCACGTTCACGCCCAACGCCGGGGTCGGGACCTACCTGTGGCAGGCCCGGCTCCACCGGTTGAGTGACGGCGATACCTCGAGCTGGTCGGCGCCCATCAGCATCGTGGTGAGCTAGCGCCAGGGGGTCCGGGGGCCCCTCGACCCAGGGCCCGTTCGTGTTTGCCTGCTTCGTTCCCGGGTATCCCTAGCCTGGCTCCCCCGGAGCGAAAGGACGCGCAGCGATGGCGATCTGTCTGTACTGCGGCGCCCCGGCCTTCGACGAGGCCATCGACCCGACGGATTCCTCCGACGGCGCCGTCATGCTGACGAAGTGGCGTTGCCGTTCCGACTTCACGCACCGATGGATGGGCCTGAGCACCGATGCGCTCGCCCAGCGCGACCCGGATCAGGATCCCTCAGAGCGCCGGGCGGCCTGACCGGGCTCGGCACGTTCCCGCGGCAATCACTCCCACTCGATGGTCCCGGGTGGCTTGGACGTGATGTCGAGAGCCACCCGGTTCACTCCCGGGACCTCGGCCACGATGCGTGACGCGATCCGGTCCAGCACCTCGTACGGAACCCGGGCCCAATCGGCGGTCATGGCGTCCTCGCTGGTCACGGCCCTGATCACCACCGGGTTCTGGTAGGTCCTGCCGTCGCCCATGACGCCCACGCTGCGGACCGCACCCAGCAGCACGGCGAAGGCCTGCCACAGCTCCCCGGCCAGCCCGGCTCGCCGGATCTCCTCCTGCACGATCGCGTCGGCCGAGCGCACGGCCTGGAGCCGCTCACCCGTCACCTCCCCCACGATCCGCACGGCCAGGCCGGGGCCCGGGAAGGGCTGGCGACGAACGATCTCCTCGGGAAGCCCGAGCTCCTCCCCCACCGCTCGCACCTCGTCCTTGAACAGGTCTCTCAGGGGCTCGACCAGTTCGAAATCCATGTCCTCGGGGAGTCCCCCCACGTTGTGATGGCTCTTGATCCGCGCCGCCGTACGAGACCCGCTCTCGATCACGTCGGGGTACAGGGTCCCCTGGACCAGGAACCGCGCCTCGCGGCCCTCGGTGCCGGCGACGTCTTCGAAGACCCGGATGAACTGCTCGCCGATCACCCGGCGCTTCTGCTCGGGATCGGTCACGCCCTCGAGCTTCGACAGGAACAGGTCCTGACGCTGCAGGTGCAGCAGGGGCACGTGGAAGTGCTCGCCGAACGTCTGGACCACCTGCTCGGCCTCCCCCGCCCGCATCAGGCCGGTGTCGACGAAGACGCAGGTCAGGTTCTTGCCGATGGCCTTGTGCACCAGCAGCGCGGCCACCGCGGAATCGACGCCGCCGGAGAGCGCGCAGAGCGCCTGGGCCTCGCCGACCTGAAAACGGATGCGCTCGACCGCTCGCTCGATCACGTTGGCCGGGGTCCACTCTGGAAGGAGCCCACAACCGTCGTACAGGAACCGCTTCATCACCTCCATCCCCCGCGGGGTGTGGGCCACCTCGGGGTGGAACTGCACGGCGAAGAGCTTCCGGCCCGGGTCCTCCATGGCCGCCACCGGGACGGAGGCGGTTCGGGCCGAGACTCGGAATCCAGGTGGGGCTTCCGTCACCGTGTCGGCATGCGACATCCACACGGTCTCCGCTGGAGGGAGGCCGGCCAGCAGGATGCCCGGGTCGGACACCTCCAGGGTCGTCCGCCCGTACTCGCGGGCGCCGGTGTGCTCAACCCGTCCGCCCAGGGCCTGAGCCATGGCCTGCTGCCCGTAGCAGATGCCCAGGACGGGGATCCCCAGCTCGAAGAGGCCCGGGTCCACGGCAGGGGCTCCCGGCTCGTACACCGAGGCGGGTCCTCCGGATAGGATCAGGCCGACCGGGCGTCGGGCCTCGAGTTCCTCGACGGGTGTCTCGTAGGGGACGATCTCCGAGTAGACATGGCACTCGCGAACCCGTCGTGCGATGAGCTGCGCGTACTGCGCGCCAAAGTCGACGACCAGGACCGGGCGGGGCTCCGTCACGTCGTCCGGATCACTCGTTTCGTCCCTATCCAGCGTGGCGCTGGAGATGCGCGTCGATCCGGGCACCGAGATCGCGTCCCTGCGCTTCCATCGCCGATTTCAGGAACCGCGCTTGAGCGTCGATGGCGGCCCTCAGGTCCCGGCCCAGTTCCTCGGACTTCGCACTCTGTCCCTCGATCGCGGCCCTCAGGTCCCGGCCCTGCGCATCGATGCGCGCCCCGAGCTGGAAGATCGCCCCGACGAGAGCAAGGAGCGTCGCGCCCAGAAGTCCGATCGCGGTCCAGACAACCGCTGCCATGTGCGGGACTGTAGAACCGGGCAGTGACACCACTTGGTCTACTGCGCCCCCACGTGCTGGGCCTGCTGGAGCGCCTTGCCCTCGGTCTTGATGGCGGGAGCCACGATCACCTCGGCCTTCTGGAACTCCCTGACGTTCGCGTAGCCGGTGGTGGCCATGGACATCTTCAGCGCACCGAACAGGTTCAGGGTCCCGTCGTTCTCGTAGGCCGGCCCGACCAGGATCTCCCGAAGCGACCCGATCTGCTTCGTGGCCACCCGTGTCCCCCGGGGCAAGTCGGGGTGGAACGTGGCCATCCCCCAGTGGGAGCCCCGCCCGGGCGCCTCGTACGCCCTGGCCAGGGGCGAGCCGATCATCACCGCATCGGCCCCGCAGGCAATCGCCTTGGCCACGTCCCCGCCCGTGCGCATCCCCCCGTCGGCGATCACGTGCACGTAACGACCGGTCTCCCGCAGGTGCTCCATCCGCGCGCCGGCAGCGTCGGCGATGGCTGTGGCCTGGGGCACGCCGACCCCGATCACGCCTCGAGTGGTGCACGCGGCTCCCGGCCCCACGCCCACGAGGACTCCGATCGCCCCCGTGCGCATGAGGTGCAGGGCCGTCTGGTAGCTGGCGCATCCACCCACGATCACGGGGAGGTCGAAGCCCGAGATGAATGCCTTCAGGTCGAGCGGCGTGGTGCGGGTCGAGACGTGCTCGGCCGAGACCACGGTGCCCTGAATGACCAGGATGTCGAGCTCCGCATCCAGCACGAGCTTGGCGTACCTGGCCACGCGCTGGGGCGTGAGCGAGGCCGCCGTGACCACACCGGCCTGCTTGACCTCACGGATTCGCCGCGCGACGAGCTCCTCCTTGATCGGCTCGGCGTAGATCTCCTGCATCCGGCGGGTGGCCTTCTCGGGGGCAAGCGCGGCGATCTCGTCAAGGACTGGATCGGGGTCCTCGTAACGGGTCTGCAGGCCCTCGAGGTTGAGCACGGCCAGCCCGCCCAGCTTTCCGATCTCGATGGCGGTGGCCGGGGAGACCACCCCGTCCATGGCCGACGCCATCAGGGGCAGGTCGAACGTCCATGCATCGATCTCCCAGGAGACCTCGACATCGTCCGGATCGCGGGTCCGGCGCGACGGCACGATGGCCACCTCGTCGAATCCGTAGGCCCGCCTGGCCGTCTTGCCGATGCCGATCTCGATCTCCATGCCCCTCTGACCTCCCGGAGTCACGACGAACGCGGGCTCGAAACGCGAGACGCCCGCCCGGGGGAAGGGCAGGCGTCGGGGTGTTCCATGTCGGAACGTTACCAGCCGAGGTTGGCCCCGTCGACCGGTCCGTTTGACCCGGAGGGACCGGGTAGCGCAGGATCGTGCCTCGTCCTCGGGGGCAGAAAGGAGGGAACGAGCACGCCGGTTTTCGGAGCAGGGCGGAAGGAAAACCCGGCACGCCGGCTCCGACCAAGGGGGAGGTGAACGGTGGTGTTTCGACGTACCTTCGCGACGACCCTCATGGGGGGAGCGCTCGCGCTGGCCATCGCCATGGCACCGATGGCGAAGGCGAACATCCAGACCACCTCGTCCGGACACGGGGTCTGGCTGTACCGCACGACCGTCCGGATGGCTCATCCTGCCAACAACGGGGCGACGGTGGCCCATCCATCGGCATTCCGATGGACCCCCGCCGTCCCGACTGACGTGAACATCCTGATCTATGCCGACGACGCCTATCACACGGCGCCGAACACCTATACGGACCAAGCGCTCCAGTCGCTCGGCTACGGCTACACGGCGCACTACGACGCGGACTTCGCGGGCTTCACCGCCGATCTCGCGCTGGGTGGGTGGACCGCGGTCCTGTTCGCCGACGAAAACTGGGCGCCGGACTCGGCCACGCTGAGCCAGATGAACCATTGGGTGGCGGCCCAGGGGGGCAAGCTGGCCTTCGAGTCCTGGGCGGTGAACCAGGACCGCCATAACCAGCTGTACAAGACCCTCGGGTTCAAGTGGATCGCGGATGACTATGACCCGCCGGAACCCACCTACTCGTGGGACCCGTCCGATCCGGAGTTCTCGGTCCCCGATGTCGTCCCCGACTACACGGACCTGATCAGTGGGATCTACGGCGTGTACGGGCAGCGCGGTGCTTCACCGGTGGCCAGCTACCTGCGGCTGGCGGGCAAGACGAGCACGCCGACGGCGAAGCAGCTCGCCCTACTCCGGGGCCACAGCGACCGGACCATCTTCAAGGGCTACCTGGACGGCATGAACGAGGCCGACCTGAACGGTGACGGCGTTCTGGACGGCGTGGCCACCTGGGTCGACATCGCCTACGGGATGGTGAACGGGTTCTAGGACTGGCAAGGAGGGAGGGGATCGTCGGGGCCGGGCTCAACCGGCCCCGACCTCCTCGTCACCAATACACACACGACCCTGCGGATCCGGTCAGCCCTGCGGCGTGTATGCGCTCAACCCGTCGAATTGGCTCGCGATCAGCAGGAGGTTCTCGGCGAAGACGGGCTGAGCGAACGCGCCGCCGTCGATACCAAGGCTTGCCACGATCGCGCCGTCGCTCGCGTCGAGGAGATAGGCGGCATTCGTCGATGAGCGGGGATCGTACGTGACGAGGACCAGCACGCCGGCCGCATCCACGGAGGGTGTGCCGAACACCGGTCCCGTCAAGGTGGTTAGCCAGATCTCCGTCCCGGTCGTCGGATCGATCTGCCTCACCGATCCCGGGAACGTCGTTGTGCCGACCTGGGTCAGGCCGGAGGCCTGAAAGAGATGCGTTCCGTCCCACACCGGAGCCGGAAAGCACCCGCCTCCAGGGACCTCGTCCCCCTCACTGACTCGGATTGACCAGATGGGTCCTGCCGAGATATCACGGCGGTCCAGCCCGTACAGGATGCCGTTCTTATTGCACGCCGCCACGACTGGAGTCGGTGTCCTACCGATGTTCACCGTGTACAGCGCCGGTGAGGCTCCGAAATCGTCATCGGTACCCAGGACGTCGGGGACCATCCAACTGCTGACCTTCGCGAGTGTCGAGGCGTCGAGTCGGACGATCGAGTACGAATCACCCGTGGCCCCGGGCGAGTTCCCGGTCGTGACCAGGACCGAGCGACCGTCATTGGTGACCCCCACGCTGCTCCACACGCTTCCGCCAAGCACGCCGGGTGGGGTGGAGAACCATGTCGCCAGAAGCGCGCCGGTTGCCTGATCAAACTCCTTCACCCCACCTTGGATCAACGGCGAGTCGCATTGAGACGACATCCCCATGTAGACGCGCCCTCGGGAGACGGCCGGAGAAGTCCAATTGAAGCCCTCGTTCTGTGTCGTCCCCGGATCCACGACGAGGGATTTCCAGACCACCAGTCCGCTGCCGGCATCCATCGCGTAGAGGAACCCGTCCGCTGCCCCGACGTACACCGTGGGCTGCAGACTCACCGGATCGATCGCCACCGTGGCCGTCGAGACGAAGCCGCGAGCCGCGCACGTCTTCGCCGTGGCGAATCCGATGAACCGTTTCCAGAGCACCCCGCCGGTCCGAAGGTCCAGGGAGTAGAAGTCCCCAGTGTCGGCACCGATGAAGACTTGCCCGTTCCAGACCGTGGGGCTCGAGAAGAGAAGCGGTCCAGGCTGCCCCCCATGGGTGGGTGGATCCGGAACCCAGTTCCAGACTTCCGCGAGCGTCGGCGCATTGGCAACGGTGATCGCGGAGGCGGGACTGCGCGAGCTATGCGTTGGATTGAAGAGGTAGGCACTCCAATTTGCTCCGGCGGGTGCCGCATCGAGAGGCTGAGGGAGCAAGACGACCAGGAGAACCATCAGGGTGACGGCGGCGGGCATTCTCATCCTTACGAGAGTGGGACTTGCTCCGCCATGCGTCACTTGGTGCCGCATTCGGGCACGCTAATTGCTGGTGGCGACCGTCGTCAAGCGGGGCGTTCGTTTCCTAAGAGCATCTACCAGGAGCTTGGATTGTTGTCGCTGAATCGCGCTATTCTGCCGGCGAGTCCAGACCTCGCCTCCCCGGGCAACGAGGGCGGCCGGTCCAGCGTGGCCCTCGAGCGCCTATTCGGATCGCTCCGCGCTCGAGGCGAGCGTCGTACCGATCTGGCCGTCCAGATCGGTGAGGCCGGAGTGACGCTCCACGCCGTGGAACATCCGGCGGGCGTCGTCGATGTAGCCGATGTCCGCCAACCCCTCGAGGATCCTCTGCAGAGACTCGTCGGGGCTCTGGGTCATGGTGTCGATGTAGATCTCCGGGCTCGCCGGGGGCTCGTAAGGGTCGTCGACGCCGGTGAACCCCTTGATCTCCCCGCGCATGGCCTTCTCGTAGAGGCCCTTCACGTCGCGCTTGGCGCACTCCTCCACCGTGGCGTGGACGTAGACCTCCACGAACTCCTTGATCGTGGCCCGGCACTGGTTGCGGACGTCCCGGTACGGAGAGATGGCCGAGGTGATGGTGGCCACACCGTTCCTGGTCAGCAGGTTCGCCACGAATCCGATCCGCAGGATGTTGGTGTCCCGGTCCTCCTTCGAGAACCCCAACCCCTTGGAGAGGTTCGTCCGCACGACGTCGCCGTCCAGCAGCTCGACCTTCAGGTCCCGGCGCCGGAGCTCGTGGAACAGCATCTCGGCCAGCGTCGACTTGCCGGCGCCGGACAGGCCGGTGAACCAGACGGTGAAGCCCTGCTGCTCGGGATGGTGGGTCATGGGAGGAAGCTCCTTCCTACGCTCGCGATGGGGGGGTCGAAACCATACAGGGAAAGGATCGACGGGCCAACGTCGATCAGATTCAGGCCCGATCGCAATCCCCTCGGCTGGCCGGGCACGCCGGCCATCACGAACACGCCGGTGCGGTCGTGGTTGGCGCCGTCCGGCCCGGTGTCGTTCTCGTAGGTGAACACGTCGCCCGTGCCCACCTGGCCCACGCTTCGCCACTCGAGGTCGCCGAAGTACACGATCAGGTCCGGTGCCACGCCTCTGACTTCGGGATAGACGTCCTGGGGCTTGAAGACCCTGGTCCCCAGGGCCGCGCCGTTCGGGCCGGGCATCGACTCGAGCCGCCCGATCAGCTGGTCCCGAACCTCCTCGTACCACGAGGGCTCCACGATCCCCTGCGGCTCCCGTCCCTTCACGTTGAGGAACAGCCGGCCGTAATAGCCGCCGTCCCCCCACGCGATCGTCCGGTTCCAGTCGATGGGGGCCTGGGCGATCGGCGTCGGGGTTCCGACGTCCTCGGTGAACGACAGGTAGCCCTCGCGGTGGAGCCATTCGTTGAAGCACACTCCGCCGTCCATCCGGCGCGCGCCGTGGTCGCTCATCACGATGGTGACGCACTCGGCCGGCAGCGTCTCCAACAGGGAACCGACCTCGGCGTCGAGGAACCGGTAGTAATCACGGAACGCGGACTCGAAACGGTTGCCGGCCACGTATTTCGGATGCTTCGGGTCGACGTGCATCCAGAACACGTGATGCAGCCGGTCGGGCCCCATCTCGACCATCATGAAGTAGTCCCACGGCTTGGTCCGGACCAGCCTCCGGGCCACCCTGAACCGCCGGCGGGTCATCTCGAAGACCTGCTGGAGCACGTGCTCCTCGCCCCGCTCGCGGAAGTTCGGGATGTCGAAGATGTAGGGGTCGGACCCGAGCTCCTCCTCGATGTCGGCCCGGAGGTCGGCGGGGTGGGTCCACGTCTCGGCCGACGGCGGGGTGAGGAAGCACGACACGCGCCAGCCCTCCACCGGGCGGGGCGGGTATCCGGGCGGCACGCCGATCAACAGGGACTTCAGGCCACGGCCGGCCAGCACGTCCCAGACCTGCGGCTCCTTCACGGAGAGGGACGTGGCCAGGGCGAGGCCGTCATAGGAGGTGTCCTTGCGGTTGCGCATCCCGTAGATGGCCAGCTGTCCCGGGGTCTTCCCGCTCATCGCGCACGCCCAGGCGGGGATGGTGATCGGTGGGGTGATGCTGGCAAGCGGACCGTGCATCCCCCTGGCCATGAGGTCGCTGATGTTCGGGCACTCGGCGGCCAGGTCGTCGAACAGGAGCTGGGGCGTTCCACAGTCCAGCCCGATCACCGCAACGCGCGGTCCGTCCATCCTTCTCCCGGAGATTCGTTGAGTTGGGTCCATGCCTGGTGGCGAGTGTCAGCGAACGGAACGCGCACCCGCACGACTGGCGCGGGTATTGTACCGAAGCACCAATCGGGACCCCTCTTCGATTCGAGCATGGACGCCCTTCGACGCAATCTCTACATCCAGGCGGGCGTGTGGACGCTGGCGGGGCTGGCCCTCGTCCTCGCGCCCAGGTTCGTCCTGGTGACGGTGTTCGATCAGCCCCGGCACATGGAGCTGGCCTGGATCCGTCTGGTCGGCATCGAGGCGATCGGCCTGGCCATGCTGATGGTGATCGTCGGACACCGCGTGGAGGAGCTGTTCTGGGCGGCGTGGGCGTTCGCCTTCGTCACTGTGGCCATCGCCGGGATCGTCGTGCTGAACGCCGCCTTCGGGCTCTCCGAGCACGAGGGCGCGCTCCTGTGGTGGCTGTTCGCCGCCATCGCACTGGTGTTCTCCTTCGGGCTCCTGTATGGGATCTTCGTGGCCTCCCGAGAACATCCCCTCCCCTGACCCGCGGCCTCAGGCCTGCGAGGCCAGGGTCTGGAATCGCTGCCGGATCGTCGAGGGGTCCTCCTCGCCCTGCACGGCGGCTTCCACGGTGCCGTCGGGCCGCACGTAATACACCGTCGGGAAGCTTTGCACGCCGAGCGAGGCGGCGATGGTTCCGGCCGTGTCGTCCACCGCGACCGGGAACGCCAGGCCGTGGGCCTTCATGAACCCGTCGGCCGTCGGTCCGGGGTGCAGCTCGATCGCGGTGACCATGGTCACCACGCGAACGCCGGGGAAGTCACGGGAGATCTCGCCCAGGATGGGGAGCTCCTTCTGGCAGTGCGGGCACCACGGTGCCCATCCCACCAGCACCGTGGGCGAGCCCTGGTAGTCACTCCATGAGACCCGGCCGCCCGTCATCCCGGGGGCCGAGAAGTCCGGAACCGCCTCCCCGGTCTGCAGGGCCGTGGAACGAGCGGCACCGGCTCGAACCTGGTTTGACGCGGCGGGCCGGACGCCTCCGCCCCCGCCGCCACCGACGAAGGCCAGCACCAGGATGACCGCCAGCACCAGCGCCGCGGCGCCGCCCCAGAGAACCCCTCGCCGGGGGAGATTCGCGCGGCGTCCCCGGCGAGCGCGCTGCCGGGCCACCTGGCGGCTGACGCCGTGGCCGCGCTGGTTCCGTGCCGGGCCGTTCCCCCTGAGCGCTTCCTTCGTTCGGCTCATCGTTCCCACTCCTCTCGCATCCGTCGTCGTCGAAGTCCATCGAACTGCCACGGCCCACGGGGACGCCACAGCAGGAACGCCGCGCCGGCCAGCAGCAGGACGTCTCGGCCGATGTCCCACCAGGAGATGCCCGCGCCGGCCCCGCCACCGCCGAAGCACCCGCAGTCGATGGGCAGGCCGCGCGCCTTCGCCTGGGACAGGGCGACGATGAAGAAGCCGGTGACGATGGCGGATCCGGCTGCGGCGGCGCGGACGAAGGTGCCGCTCACCAGCAGGAGCCCGATCGCGATCTCCAGCCATGGCAGCACCGTGGCCACCGGCGTGACCAGGGCCCGCGGGACCAGGCGGTAGGCGTCGACGGCCAGGATCACCGACTGCCGGTCGGAGACCTTCGAGAGGGCAGCCCAGAGGAACACTCCGGCCACGCCGAAGCGGCACAGCACGCCCAATCCCCCCAGGGCGCGGCCCATCGCGCGCGCCGGACGCGCGGGCACAGCCCGGTCGGCCACGACCCCAGCCATCGAGGCCGACGGTACCCATGGGGTGCGGGGACGATCCGGGCCTGAGGTCCCGGCGGCGGCGGGCCGGGCGGCCCTGCGCCGTCGGAGCTAGGAGGCCGGTCCCGCTCCCGACCCGAGCGAGCGGAAGGGCTCCGGCTCGTAGGCATCCAGGGGCCCGACCCAGTCCCGAGCCAGCCGGTCGCGGATCACGGGGTCGTCCCGGACCAGCCACGACAGGTGTCGGAGAGCGTGTTCGACCACCTGCTCCACCCCGATCGACGACGGCGGGCCGGTGGCCGACCCTCTGGCCAGGTCGTGGCGAACCACGTCGACCACCTGCAGGCCGTCGGGAAGGGCCGGCACCCCATCGAGGACGGCCAGGTACGTGAGGACCAGGCGGTCGCGCTCGTGACGCCAGGAGGTCGAGTGCACGGCGGTGGCCTGGAGCCCTCGGCCGGTTGCGTCCGCCAGCACGAGGTCGCTCGGATGTCCCGAGCCAGGGGACGTGATCCGAATGGACCCGCCCGCGTCGGGACGGACGTACCGGAACCGCCCGCCGTCCAGGAACACCGGAAAGACCTCCAGGACCGCGCCAGCCCTGCCCTCGCGCTCGGCCAGGCGCTGGATCGCCCCGGCCAGCCGCGCGGGCACGTCGGGGACGCCGGCCGCGGCGAGCTTGTCGTCGTCGCGGAGCCGGTCCCCAAGCGTGGTCAGCAGGCGCTCGGCCACCTGAGGGTGGTCGGCGAGGATGCGGAGGAAGTCGTCGCGCGGGAATTCCAGGAGCCGGCAGTCGGGCCCTGCCACCGCGCCCGCGGTCCGCGACCCCTCGTCGAGCAGGGCGATCTCGCCGAAGCAGTCCAGGGGCTCGAGCCGGGCGAGCTCGACCGTCTCGCCGCCGGCACGGTCCACGATGATCGACACCGTCCCACGGTCGATCACGTAGAGGGTCGTCCCGGGATCCCCACGCCGGAAGACGGGGCCGCCGGCCGGGACCTCCGACATCCGGGCCATGGCGAACCGTTTCGAGCTCGTCCGGGGAGAGCCCCGCGAAGATCCAATCGCGCGCGGCGGCCGTCAGGACCTCGGCCACCTCGGGACGGGCGAGGAAGGATGCGAGCAGGTCCTCGCCGGGGATGGTGGCCGCGAGGTCGCGCAGCAGCCCGGCAGAGCGAGCCAGCTCGACCGCCCCGTCCCATGCCCGGCCCTGCGCCTGGAGGGCCTTCCAGCCGATGCGGGCCGCCCGCCACGCGAGCGTGGGGTCGCTGGAGGTGCGCGCGCTCGCCGCCACCGTTGCCGCCGTCTCGGCCGCCTCGGCGTGGTCGCCGCGCAGGAGGGCGGCGAGCGCCCGCCCGTACTCGGCCCACGCGCCATAGAAGGGGCTCTCTCCCTCGGCCGCCTCGGCGAGCTCCTCGGCGGCGGCCCGCATGCGCTCTTCGTCCTCCGCGTCCGCCCAGGCCTGGATCTCCACGACCAGGGTGGTCAGCCGGTCGAGCAGGACGTCCTTCGCCATCTCCCGACCTTCTCGGAACCGGGCCTCTGCGGCGTCCCGGTCCCCCCGGTGCAGCGCCACCCAACCCCACCAGGTCCGGAGGCGGGCCCGGGTGAAGTCGGTGCCCACCTGGTCGGCCAGGCGCTGCACCCGTTCCAGCTCGGCCTCGATCTGGTCGAACCGCCCCAGGTCGGCCAGCAGCGACAGGTAGCCTCCGGTGGCGGCGATCTCCAGGCGAGGGATCGACAGCTCCCTGGCGATGGCCTCCCCGCGGGCCGTCTCGTCCAGGGCCTGCCCGTAGTTCCCAAGCGACCCGAAGGCCACCGCCGAGAGCAACGCATACCCCTCGTCCCGGCGGTTCCCCAGCTCACGGCTGCCCTCGATCGACTCGGTGATCCGCTCGCGGGCGTCGCCGAGGCGCCCCTTGAAGGCCAGGAGCCAGGCCACCATGTACATGTTGTGGTAGATCATTGGCCGCTGCCCCAGCGCCCGGAACAGCTCGTCGGCCCGCCAGCCCTCCTCCAGCGCCTCGTCGAACGGCCCCAGGAAATACAGCGTCTCGCACAGCCCGTGGCGGGCCATGGCCTCCCCCGCGCTGTCGCCGGCCTCTCGGGCCACCCGGAGCGCCTCTCGATGCATGCCCAGGGCCTCCCGGAACCGGCCCTGCCCGAAGGCCAGCGTGCCCGCCGTGAACAGCAGTCGGGTCAGAACCTCCGGCGTCCCCACCGACCGGGCCTTCTCCAGGGCCTCGGCCTGGACGGCCCGCCCCTCCTCGAACCGGTCGAGCATCCAGTACATGTGGGCCAGGCCGGCCAGCGCCCGCGCCTCCAGCAGTCCGTCCTGGGC
>JBKPBM010000193.1:0-4269 GCA_046744325.1 Actinomycetota bacterium
GGACTGGCCTTCGCCATCAGCCTGGTCGCGGCCAGCGGCATCGCGCTCTTCTACCTCGCCGTGTACCGGGTCGACCGTCGTTCCCTGCCCCTGGGGTTCGACACGCCCTGGTACGTGTGGCGAGCCTCGTTCGTCGGGGCCATGGGCATCGGGCCCATTGGAACCGCGGTGCGACCGGGCCACCCGATCCTGGCTTCGCTGCTCGGGACAGTCACCGGCCTGTCCCAGGTCGAGCTCGGCGTGGTCCTGGCGCCGGTCCTGGCCGGGGTGTTCGCGCTGGCCCTGGGCGCCTTCTGGTCCGAGGGGCTATGGCCACGAGACGCCAACCCGCCCGCCTCGCTGGCGTGGCTGACGCCGGCGCTGATCGGCGGGACGCTGCTGGGCGCGACCCGGCTGGTCGGCGAGAACGTGGCCAACCTCCTGGTCCTGGTCCTGGTGGTGGCGGCGCTCGTCCCGCTCTCCCGCCGGGTCGGGGGCGGCCGCGGGTTCTGGGCCTCTGCCCTGCTCCTGGTGGCCGGGGGGCTGGCGCACTGGGTGTTCCTGGTCGTGTTCGGGGCGATCCTGGCCGGCGCGGCCGCCCTGGCGCTGCCGTCCTCGGTCCAGGCGCGGCGGGACGGCACACCGTCACTGGGGACGGAGTCCGGCTCCATTGTCGGGGTCCTGGCGGTGGTGGGGGCGGCGATGGCGGCGCTGGTGGCCGGTGTGCTCCGGGCGCCCTTCCAGACCTCGGATGCACGTGACGACCCTTCGCGGTTCCTTCCGAAGCTCCGGAACGACCTCGACAAGCTGTATCTGCCGGCGCTCGCCCCGGTGGCGGCGGGAGGGGCGGCAGCGCTGGCGGTGCCTGGAAAGGCCGACGGACGGAGCGCCGCGCGGTCGTTCTCGATACGGGTCCTGGTCTCGTGGGCGGCGGTGACGATCGCCGGAACCATCGTCGCGGTGGCCACACTCGCGGTCCCGCCGCACCGGTTCCTGGCCCTGCTGGTGGCCGTGCCGGTCGCGCTGGCACTGGCGTCGGCGGTGCTGTGGCTGCGGTCGTGGGCCGGGCGACGATGGGGGAGCGGGGCGGGCGCCGCCATTGCCGCGGCGGCGGTCATCGCCCTCGCCATCCCCGGCTGGCAGGGGTGGTACCACCACGGGCCGGGCGTCTGGATCGACGCCGCCGGCCTGGAGGAGGCCCGGACGGCGTCCGCCTACATGGGTTCGCTCCCGACCGGACGGCCCGTCGTGTTCCTGGTGGACCCCCACGGTCCGGCAGGGATCATCTCGGTCGCCCTGAAGGACCGGACCATTCGCATGGGCCTGCAGCCCTCCCAGCAGGAGCAGGTCCACCTCTACGTCGGGGACGCGGCGGGCCTCCTGGCCCGCCGGGCATTCCGCTCTCCGAACCCCGATCTCGACGCGGCCATCGCCCCATATTGGCAGGACGTCTTGCCGGTGCTCGCGTCCGGACCGCCGGTGCTGATCCTGCGAGCCTTCGCCCGGTCCGCTTTCGCCGAGGCGACCGGCTCGATGGGTGCGCACCAGATCGGCCCAGGGGTGGCGCTTCTTCGCGGGCCGGTCCCGGGGGAGCCCATCGCGGCGGGCGCCCTACCTCGGGCCTTCCCCGGGCTTCGCCTGGCGCTCCTGTGGGCGTTGGTGGTCCTGGTGGCCCTGTCCGCGGCGGGCCTCGGGTGGGCGCGCGTGGCACTGGGGCCAGGCGCCTCACCGGCCGTGCTCCTCGGGGTGGCCCCGTCGGTCGGGGCCGGGGCGCTCATCCTCGGCGGTTTCGCCGCGGTGGAGATGGGCGTGCGCCTCGCTGGCCCCGGCGGTGCGGCCACCTTCGCCGTGGTGGCTGCGGGCGGGGCCCTGGTCGCCTGGTTCGACCATCGCCGCTTCGCCGCAACACCCCCTCGAACCCCGGCTTGACAGCCAATCTCGCCGGAAGTACCTTTCCTGCTCTCTCACTCGAACATATGTTCGGGATACCGGGGAAGGGCACGACGGGCGGTCGAGGAGCCGTGACGAAGCGCTACGACGAGCTGGTCAGCGTGGAGCGGGATGCCGGGATGCCGGCCGCCTTCTCGTGGCGGGGACGCCGGTACGAGGTACGCGACGTGATCGGCCGCTGGCGGATCGAGGGCCGGTGGTGGGAGGACGGCCGGGACCGGGAGTACTGGCGGGTGGAGGCCATGGGGGGAGCGGTGATGGACCTCTACGAGGACCGCCGGGCTGGCCGGTGGCACCTCGAACGGCTGTGGGACTAAACCTCGGTCTGATGCGCGCCTCAGCCGACGACGTCCCAGCCAGCCGGAAGCGAGGGGACCGGCCACGATGGGTCCGGACGCCATCCGGACCAGTCCCGGTCGAACGGCGGCTCCCCGTCGATCAGCCGGCGAGCGGCCCGTTCTCCCTCCCTTTGGAACGCGGCAGCCTGGTGCGGCGAGAAGAGGCCCCGCCGGATCGCCTCCTCCAGCTCGTCCTCGTCCTTCCACCACCATCTCGAGCGATCGGGAGAAACGATGACGTCCAGGCAGTGATCGACGAAGTCCAGCCCGGTCGCCGTCCTTCGAAGCAGCGACTCGAGGTTCACGTACCAGCATTGGAACCGCCAGGACTGGTCCCACATGGCGAGCGCGGCGTGGTCCCGGCCGGGCCACGAGAACGACAGGACCGGCCACGTCGACACGCGATCCGCCAGCGTCCACGCCTCGGCGTACAAGCGGAGCTCGCGGCCGTCGGCCCCCACGGCGAACCTCGTGACCGTTCCCGGAGGGATGTAGAGCATGCGCTGGGTGGGGTCGTCCTGAACCACGGTGGAGGGCAGCGCCGCCCATACCCGGCCGTTCCACATCTCGCGCAGCACGATCGAGGTTCCGGGCTCCCAGCGATTCACGAGCTCAAGGGTATGCGGTCGGTTGCGTGGTCTTGAGTCCGATGCCGACGGGCGCGCATCGCATGCTGGAGCCCGCGCGGATGTACCGAACCGGATGTCAGACCCCAGTGCTAGAATCGAACATATGTTCGATGAGGCGAAGGCATGAGTGGCCTGCGGTCCGCGCTGGAGGAGTTCACCTCCGAAGACCTGTCGGCGCTGCCCGATCAGCGACTGGAAGTTGACTTCGCGGAGCTGCAGCGGGCATCTGAGCTATTGGAGGCCGAACGTCTCCGCCGATTGGCGGAGATCCACCGGCGGGGTTCGTTCCGGCGAGACGGCCTGCTGTCGATCGTCTCGTGGCTGGCGAGCCGGTTCGGGATGGCCTGGTCGACGGCGCGAGAACAGGCTCGGGTGGCGAGGGCCCTGGAGGCGATGCCCCGGACCCAAGCGGCCTTCGCATCCGGTGAGGTGACGTCCTCCGCGGTACGGGTGCTGGTGAACGCTCGAGAGGCCCACCCCGATCGATTCGTGGAGGACGAGGCCCTGCTGCTGGATGCGGCCGGCGTCCACACGGCTTCGGACCTGGCGCGGGTCGTGGCCTACTGGCGACAGGCACAGGACGAGGTTCCGGATGCCGAACGCCAGCGCGATGCCCGCCGGCTGTACGTGTCGGCCACCATGTTCGGGATGGTCCGGGTCGACGGCGACCTCGATCCGGAGACCGGGGAGACGCTGATCACGGCGCTGAGGGCCGTGCAGGACTCCGACGTCCACTCGAGTGACCGGACTGACGATCGGACACCGGCCCAGCGACGGGCCGACGCGCTGGGGGAGATCTGTCGACAGTGGCTCGACCTCGCGGATCGCCCATCGGTGGCGGGGGACCGCCCGCACGTCACGGTGACGGTGGACGTGAAGGCTCTGGAGGGTCGAGCCGGTGGACGGAGCGAGCTCGACCACGCGGGTCCGGTCCAGCCGTCGATCGCCATGCGGATGGCCTGCGACGCCTCGATCGCCAGGATGGTCCTACGGGGAGGCTCCGAGCCGCTGGACGTGGGGCGCCGGACTCCGGTGATCCCCGCGCCGATGCGTCGCGCGGTCGTGGTCCGGGACCGCCACTGCCGGTTCCCCAGCTGTGACCGGCCGCGTACCTGGTGCGACGCTCATCACGTGGTCCACTGGGCCCGCGGAGGCCCGACCGCCCTGGCGAACCTCGTGCTGCTCTGCCGTCGGCATCACCGGCTCGTCCACGCCGGGTTCCGCCTCGAGTTGGAGGACGGGAAGCCGGTGTTCCGCCGTCCCGACGGTTCGATCCTGGAAGACCGCGCGCCACCATAGTGGGCCCCCCCTTCGTCCACCTGAACGTCCGGTCGTACTTCTCGATGAAGGACGGAGCGTTCTCACCTGAGGAC
>JBKPBM010000306.1:0-6007 GCA_046744325.1 Actinomycetota bacterium
GTCTATGACCCGTCCCGGGAGGAGATCGTCCTGTTCGGAGGCTACGACGGGGTGAACTACCTCAATGACACATGGATCTGGGATGGGACCAATTGGAACCCGGTCTATCCAGATCGGTCGCCGCCCCCCGACGCGGTCTTCGGCATGGCCTACGAGGCGGGGACCAGGACCATCGTGTTGTTCGGTGGCGAGGGAGGGAATCTGGCCACCTGGATCTGGGACGGAACGACCTGGACGCCACGGCACCCCTCGCCGGCGCCGGCTTGGCGAGATCTGCAGGGGATGTCCCGCGACGGCTCGGGCGTCGTGATGTTCGGGGGGGAGTGGGCGGTCTTCGAGAGCTACGAGATCCTCAAGCAGACCTGGACGTGGGACGGGACCACCTGGACGAAGCAACGGCCGGTATTCAGGCCCAGGGCCCGCGAGGCGATGGGGATGGCGTACGACACCTATCACAACCAGGTGGTGATGTTCGGCGGCGTCGGCTCCGTCTGGTACGACGAGACGTGGACCTGGGCCGGTGGTGTGTGGACGAGGCTGCGTACCGCGACAACACCCGAGGGGCGCGAGCGCATGGGGTTCGCCTGGGATTCGACGCGCCGACGAATCCTGATGTTCGGTGGGACGCAGGGCGATGACTGCTTCTTCGGAGACACGTGGACGTGGGATGGAGTCGACTGGACCGAACACTGAGGGGTCCCTCGTAAGATAGGCGGCAGAGCTCGTTCCTCTCCCAGCGAGGTGCAGTCATGACGTCTTCCGTGATCGTGGCCGGTGCCCGTACCCCAATCGGGAAGTTCGGCGGCGGATTCAAGGACCTCTCAGCGGTGAACCTCGGCGCGCACGCCATCCGGAACGCGTTGCACCGTTCGACCGTGGCCCCGGACCAGGTGGACTACGTGATCATGGGGCAGGTGATCCAGGCCGGGGCAGGGCAGATCACCGCGCGCCAGGCCGCCATCGAGGCGGGCATCCCCAAAGAGGTCCCCGCGATCACCATCAACAAGGTGTGCCTGTCTGGCCTGAACGCGATCGCCCTGGCCGACCAGCTGATCCGGGCGCGCGAGATCGAGGTCGCGGTGGCCGGGGGCATGGAGTCCATGACCAACGCGCCCTACCTCCTGCCGAAGGCCCGGTTCGGCCAGCGGATGGGGAACACCGAGATCGTCGACTCGATGATCTACGACGGGCTGTGGTCGACGTTCACCGACCAGCACATGGGCGACTCCTCCGACGAGGTCAACGCAGAACTGGCCATCTCCCGCGAGGATCAGGACGCGTGGGCGGCGCGGTCGCACCAGCGCGCCGACGAGGCCTGGGAGTCGGGCCGTTTCGCGGACGAGGTGGTCGCTGTGGAGATCCCTCAGCGAAGGGGCGACCCGGTGCTCGTCGCGCGGGACGAGGGCATCCGGGCCGACACCACGGCGGAATCACTGGGCAAGCTGAAGCCGGCGTTCCGGAGCGACGGCACCATTACCGCCGGCAACGCCTCCCAGATCAGCGATGGGGGAGCGGCCGTCGTGGTGATGAAGCGGGAGCGGGCCGAGACCCTCGGGATCCGGCCCATGGCCGAGATCGTGGCCCACGGCATGAGCGCCGAACGCTACGCCTGGCTCCACACCGTTCCCGCCATGGCCATGCAGAACGCGCTCAAGAAGGCCGGCAAGGACGTGCACGACCTCGGCCTGATCGAGATCAACGAGGCCTTCGCCTCGGTGGCCCTCAACGCCACCCGGATGCTGGGGGCCGACGAGCAGATCGTGAACGTGAATGGCGGGGCGGTGGCGCTGGGGCATCCCATCGGGATGAGCGGATGCCGGCTTGTCCTGACGTTGGCCTACGAGATGCAGCGGCGTGGCGTGGATTACGGCGGCGCGGCCCTGTGCGGCGGCGGGCGCCAGGGCGACGCGCTGATCATCCGGCGAGTTGCCTGAGGCCGAGCTAGGAGTTCGGCCATGACCACGTCCATCTCCCTGATGCTGGCTGTGGAGGACGCCACCGAAGCCGCCGACTGGTACAGGCGAGCGCTCGGTGCCGACGAGCTGTGGAGCCTGGGGTCGGTCGTTGGCCTGGAGATCGAGGGGGCCCCGTTCTTTCTCCACGAGCCGACCAGCAAGGGATTCGTCAGCCCGGCGGCGACTGGAGCCACGACCGTGCGGGTGGAGGTCTTCGTCGACGACCCCGATAGGTTCGTGCGGCGAGCGATCGAGGCCGGCGCCGACGGCTATGCGGACGAGGTGCGCGATCACGAGGTGCCGTGGGGCGTGCACCGGCAGGGAGGATTCAGGGATCCCTTCGGCCACGTCTGGCTGGTCGGTGACCGGTCTCCGCTTGATCCGTTCCGGGCCCCACCTGATGGGGGACGTTGACCATGGAGAGCGGGCTGCTCGTTCCGGTTCCCGAGGCGGAACCGATCGTCGGCTCGTGGCGAGCCCGCTACGACGAGTCCGCGGCCAAGGGGGTTCCCGCGCACATCACGCTCCTCGTTCCGTTCGTCCCTCCGGACGACATCGACGAGCGCCTGATCGAAGACCTGTGGGAGCTGTTCGCGCAGGCTGAGCCCTTCTCGTGCTCGTACCGCACGACGGCCCGGTTCGACGACGAGGTGATCTACCTGGCCCCCGACCCGGCCCGACCGTTCGTGGAGCTGATCGAACGGGTCGTGGCCCGGTATCCTGCGTACCCCCCGTACGGTGGCATCCACGACGTGATCGTCCCGCATCTGACCATCGGGCTGGCCGAGCTCGGAGCGCCATTCGACGAGATCGACCGTGACGTGCGGCCACGGCTCCCCATTCGCGCCCAGGCGCGAGAGGTCTGGCTCATGCAGGGCGACGATCACTGGGAGGCCCGGGCGGTCATTCCCGTCGGGTACTCGTAGGGGTCGATCTACCGGGACGTCGCGCGCTCGGCCTCCGAGATGGCCCAGGCCGCGTTGATCAGCCCGATGTGACTGAACGCCTGGGGGAAGTTCCCGAGCAGCTCGCCGGACTCCTCGTCGACCTCCTCGGACAGGAGCCCGACGTCGTTGGCGTAGGCGATGGCCTTCTCGAACGTGGCTCGGGCCCGGTCGACCTGGCCGGACAGGGCCAGAGCCTCGGCCAGCCAGAACGTGCACAGCAGGAAGGTGCCCTCCTCGCCCGCCAGCCCGTCGTGCGCGCGATACCGATACACGAGCCCGCGCTCGTCGGTGAGCCGCTCGGCCGTTGCATCGATCGTGGCCAGCATCCTCGGATCGGTCGCCGGGAGGAACCCGACGATCGGCAGCATCAGGTTGGACGCGTCCAGATCGTTGGATCCGAAGGACTGGGTGAACGCCCCCGCGGCCTCGCTCCAGCCCTCCTCCAGGATCGCCGCCCGGATCTGGTCCCGGGTCATCGCCCACTTCTCCACCCGGTCGCCCGCACCCAGCAGCCCTGCCAGCTCGACGGCCCGGTCCAGGGCCACCCAGCACATCAGCTTGGAGTACAGGAAGTGCCGCGCGCCTCCGCGGACCTCCCAGATGCCCTGGTCGGTCTCCTGCCACCGGGCGGCTGCTGCGTCGGCGACCTGGATCAGGAAGCGCTTCGTCCCTTCGTCCATGGTGCCGAGCTGATCCTTCAGCCGATGGGCGGCATCGAGCAGCTCCCCGTACACGTCGAGCTGGCGCTGGTTCCACGCGCCGTTGCCCACCCGGACCGGCCGGCTGTCCCGCCACCCTGAGAGGTGGGGGAGCTCGCGCTCGGAGAGGTCGTGCTCGCCGCCGATCCCGAACATGATCTGAAGGTCCGAACCCTCGCCGACCTGCGAGGCCACGGTCCCGGCCATCCAGGAGAAGAACTTGTGAGCCTCGTCGGGGCACGCCGCAACCCAGAGGGCATGCAGGGTGAAGCTGGCGTCGCGGATCCATGCGTAGCGGTAGTCCCAGTTGCGCGCGCCTCCCACGGTCTCCGGAAGCGAGGTCGTGGGCGCCGCGACGATGGCCCCAGTGGGCTGGTACATCAGGGCCTGGAGGACCCGGCCGCTGTGGTAGACGAGATCCTCCCATGGCCCGCGGTAGGCCTGATGGACCGAGGACCACGTCCGCCACGCGTGGGTTGTCCCCTCCAGCTGGGCGGCGATCTCCTCCTGGCTCCACACGCGGGGGGCTTCCTCCCAACTGGACCGGTGGTGCAGGGCGAACCCGACTTCCTCACCGGCCCGAAGGGTGAACCGTGCCCGGGCGGTGGACCGTTCGATCTCGACCGGACCCGGCGCGGACAGCACCAGCACGTCCGCCCCGCCCCGGACGGCCACCCCGCCCTCGATCGGGGACAGGAGGGGGGAGATCAACCCGTACTCGGGCCGGGGGGCGAACTCCATGGCCAGTTCGACCGCTCCCTGGATGCACTCGACCCGGCGAAGGACCACGCCGGCCGACTCGGCGCCGAGGTCGTGTCCCTCCTCGTCCGGGTTCAGGGACATGGCGTCAGTGAGGACCGCGACGCCCGTGTCGGTGCGAAGGGTGGTCTCCAGCACCATGCTCCGATCGTGGTACCGGCGGACGACCGACGCGGTACCGGTGGGCCCGACCGACCAGTGGCCGGCCCCGTCGCCGAGGATCCGGCCGAAGACCGATGGGCTGTCGAAGCGAGGAAGGCACAGCCAATCGAGCGAACCCGCCCTGCTGACCAGTGCGGCCGAGTGGCAGTCGGAGATCAGCGCGTAGTCGGCGATGGGCGTCCGGCTCATGTTCCCCTTACCGTCCGCGGTCTAGGAGGTCGTACGTGAATCCCGCGGCGGCCGCGTACACCAGGTGGTGCCACACGTCGATGGCGATCTCCTCTTTCGGCCACATGGTGACCGGCGGGGCCACATCGAGGATCGGGAGCGTCACCAGCGAGCTGCCCCAGACGGCCGAGAAGTGCCCGGCCGTGGCCACCGGCCCCGGCAGGCCGATGGCTCGCAACAGACCTCGAAGCACCCCCCATCCCGTCCCGTAGGCCCAGTGCACGGCGTTCGAGAACCTCGCCTCTGCGGCGTCGCCGTCGAAGGTCTCGATCCCCAGCACCTTCTTGGCCGCCTTGGCCGGGGCCGAACTGGCCTCCCGGTGACGGATGCGCTGCTCGATCGTGCTGGAAATGGTCATGGCCACGGTGCCGGCCAGCCCGGCGATCACGCCCTTGCCGATGGCTCCGGTCACCCGGTCGATCAGGCCGTCCCTCATGCCGGCATCACCACCGTGTCGGTCCGCTCGGTCGCCGGCGTGCTTGCCCCAAGGCGCTCCAGCAGGTGGTCGCCCACCCGAAGCGCGTTGGCCATGGCGGTCAGCGCCGGGTTCACCGCCGAGCTCGACGGGAAGAAGCTGGTGTCCACCACGTACAGGTTGTCCAGGTCGTGGGCCCTGCAGTTCGGGTCGAGCGCGGAACTCGACGGGTCGCTTCCGAACCGGACGGTTCCGCACTGGTGGGCCACCCCCTCGATGGGGATCCGGCCGTCGCGCACGACCTGGTTCGGGATGAGTTGCGGGTGGCATCCCAGGCTGCCGAGCAATCCCTTGAGCTTGCCGACCAGCCGCCTGTGGCCTTCCGTGTTCCGGTCCGTGTAGTTCAGGGTGATCCGGCCTCCACCGTCGACCGTGACCCGGTTGTCGGGGTGGGGCAGGTCCTCGCTGGTGAGCCAGAAGTCGACGGCGTGCCGCGTCACGTAGTCCAGGGCGAAGGTCGGGGCGAACCACGGCGCGCCGGCCCGGATCTGCGGCCCGTCGGTCTTCCGGAGCATCTGGATGTGCCCCAGCGGGTAGTCGAAGTCGTCGGACCTCCAGTAGTAGTCGTTCACCCCCAGGGTCTTCTGGAACTTCGTGGGGTTCGGCTCGACCGAGATGGCCAGCACCGCCGAGTTCAGGTGGCACATGTAGTGCCGTCCCACCACGCCCGAGGAGTTGGCCAGGCCCGAGGGGTGGGCGTCGTTCGCCGACCTCAGCAGCAGGGCCGCCGAGTTCACCGCGCCGCAGGACACCACCACGACGTCCCCCCGGTAGGTCTCGGGC
>JBKPBM010000021.1:0-3885 GCA_046744325.1 Actinomycetota bacterium
CCCATGCTCCCCCCAAGTCCCGTCATCTCGCAAAGGGCAACGCGAACGGCGGTTCGCTTACACGGTCGGGACATCTTTGGCGCGGCCACGCGGCCCGCACTAGCATCGGGGCGCGCCCGCCGATGACAGAAAGGCTGTCCCGATGACCGAGCGGCTGATCCGACCGAGGCGATCGTGCCTGTCCGTGCCCGGGTCCTCGCCCAAGATGCTGACCAAGGCCCCCTCCCTTCCGGCGGACGAGGTGTTCATGGACCTCGAGGACTCGGTGGCGCCGGGGGCGAAGGAGGAGGCGCGGGGCAACATCGTCCAGGCCCTGAAGGAGGGGGACTGGACCGGCAAGACGGTGGTGGTGCGGATCAACAGCGTGGATACCAGGTGGTGCTACCGGGACGTCACCGAGGTGGTGGAGAACGCCGGGCAGTTCCTCGACTGCGTGATGATCCCGAAGGTCGAATACCCGACCGACGTCACCTTCGTCGACGACCTGCTGCGGATGATCGAGGACACGGTGGGCTTGGAGAGACGGCTCGGCCTCGAGGTCCAGATCGAGACGGCCACCGGGATCACCAACATCGATGAGATCGCCGAGGCCTCCGACCGGACCGAGACGCTGATCTTCGGACCGGCCGACATGAGCGCCTCACTGGGACTGCCGGCTCTGACGGCCGGCCTCCCCATGCCCAACTACCCCGGCGACCACTGGCACTACATCCTCGAACGGATCCTGGTGGCCGCCCGCAACGCCGGGCTGCAGGCCATCGACGGGCCGTACCTGGTGATCAAGGACCTGGACGGGTTCCGGGAGATGGCCCTCCGTGCACGGGCCCTCGGTTACGACGGGAAGTGGGCATTGCATCCCGGCCAGGTCGACGTGCTCAATGAGGTCTTCGCTCCGACCCAGGAGGAGTTCGACAAGGCCGAGGCGATCCTGGACGCATACGCCCACGCCACCGACGTCGAGCTCCGAGGCGCGGTGATGTTCGGCACCGAGATGATCGACGAGGCTTCCCGCAAGATGGCCGAGCAGGTGGCGGCGCGCGGGCGTGCCGCCGGCATGCAACGCCAGGAGGCTGCGGACGGTGGTTAGGAGAGGCGTTGGTGCATCAAGGCATCATTCGAAGTGATGCTATGATGAGGGCATGAGAACGACGGTCACGCTCGACCCGGATGTGGAAGCCCTTGTGAAGCGACGGATGCGCGAGGAGCGCGTCGGTTTCAAGAAAGCGGTGAACGATGGGCTTCGCAGGGGCCTCGCGGGGGGAACTCGGCGCGAGGTCTCCTTCCCGACCTACGATATGGGCAAGCCGAAGATCGATCTGACCAAGGCGCTCCAGATCGCCGCCGAGCTCGACAACCAGGAGATCATGCGCACGATGCCCCGTCGCCGGCAGACGAAGCGGCGAACCTCCGCTTGAAGCTCGTCGACGCGAACGTCCTGCTGCATGCGGCCAACGAGGCGTCCGACGATCACGCGCTCGCCAAGAGCTGGCTCCTCGAAGCACTTGCCGGCGACGAGACCGTGGGTCTGAGCTGGGTGGTCACCCTCGCCTTCCTTCGCCTGAGCACCCTGGCCTCGGCCTTCCCGCGGCCACTCGAGGTTCGAGAGGCCGTCGAGGTGATCGGACGCTGGGCAGGCGCCCCGCCGGCCGAGATGGTTCATCCGACCGGCCGGCACATGGGGGTCCTGACCGATCTACTCGCTCACGTCGGAAGTGGTGGCAACCTGGTCAACGACGTCCACCTCGCAGCCCTGGCGATCGAGCACGGCGCCGAGGTGGTCTCCTTCGACTACGACTTCGCGAGGTTCCCCGGACTGCGATGGCGCCTTCCCGGCGAAGAGCGCTCTCGCCGAAACCCGGGCTAGCATGACGAGGCCATGATCGCGAGGCGGAACGGGTGAACGCAGCCCACGGGCTCGTGGAGCTATCCGAAGAGCAGGACGCGATCGTCCAGACCGTCCGGGAGTTCGTGGAGAAGGAGGTCATCCCGGTCGCCGACGAGCTCGAGCACCGTGACGAGTTCCCGGAACAGATCGTCGAGGGGATGAAGGAACTGGGCCTGTTCGGCCTGACCGTACCCGAGGAATACGGCGGGGCCGGGCTGGACCTCATGACCTACGCGTTGGCGGGCGTCGAGCTATCGAGAGGGTGGATGTCGCTGTCCGGCATCCTCAACACCCATTTCATGGCCGTCTACCTGCTCAAGCAGCACGGCAGCGACGAGCAGAAGAAGCGGTGGCTCCCGCGGATGGCCACCGGCGAGCTCCGCGCGGCGCTGTCGATGTCCGAACCCGGCGCGGGCTCGGACGTCCAGGCCATCCAGTGCCGGGCGATCCGGGACGGCGACCACTACGTCGTCGACGGCACCAAGATGTGGGTGACCAACGGCCTGCGTGCCGGGCTGGTGGTCCTGCTGTGCAAGACCGACCCCTCGACCGATCCGCCCTACAAGGGCATGTCGCTCCTGTACGTGGAGAAGGAGCCCGGGGCCCGGACGTTCGAGGGGATTTCGGTCCCGCCCAACATCGAGAAGATGGGCTATCACGGAGTGGAGACCACCGAGCTGGTCTTCGAGGCCCATCGCGTGCCCGTGCAGAACCGACTGGGCGAGGAGGGCGAGGGGTTCCGGTTCATCATGGACGGCATCGAGGTCGGGCGGGTCAACGTGGCTGCCCGGGCCGTCGGCTTGGCCACCCGGGCGTTCGAGGAGGCCATCCGCTACGCGCAGGAACGGTCGGCGTTCGGGAAGCCCATCGCCCAGCACCAGATGATCCAGGAGAAGCTGGCCGACATGGGCACCAAGCTCGAGGCGGCCCGGCTGATGCTGATGCAGGCGGCGAAGAAGAAGTCGGCGGGGGTCCGGTCGGACCTCGAGGCCGGCATGGCCAAGTACTTCTGCACGGAGATGTGCCACGACATCGTGACCGAGGCCCTGCGGGTCCACGGCGGCTACGGCTACTCGACCGAGTACACGGTCGAGCGGCTCTATCGCGACGCGCCGTTCCTGCTGATCGGGGAGGGGACCAGCGAGATCCAGAAGCTGGTGATCGCCCGGCAACTTCTCGAGCGGTACAAGGTCAAGGGCTGACGGCGAGGCTCGGGTCGGTCAGGTCCGAAAGGCCACGGTCGCGTCGTCGATCTCGCCGCTTGCGACGCACCTCAGGCCTGCGACGAAGACCCGGCTCCCGAACGTTTGGCTCTTCCTCACATGGTCCAGGTGTCGGCCTGCGTGGTGCCCCGGACGTCGCCCCCGAACAGGACGAGCTGGTTCGTGGCGCGGTCGAAGGCCATGCCCGGGGACTCTCGGGCGGTGGGTGCATCGCTCGGGGACTCCTGCTTCCACGTCGATCCCGTCCACACCCAGGTGTCGGCGAGGTTTCCCGAGGCGCTGCCACCGCCGAACACGATGACTCCCCGGGCGCCCGGATCGAAGGCCGACGCCGAGTAGAAGCGCTGCGGGGGCTGGACCGAAGGGGAGGCCCTCGTCCATGTCGAGCCGTCCCACGTCCACGTGTCCCAGGTCATCAGGTCGCCCAGCCCTCCGAACAGGACCGCGGTGCGGTTCGTGTGCTGGGGAGACGCGATGGCCGCGCCCCGTGCAGTCGGCGAGCCGTCGGGGCTGAGCTTCTGCCAGTCGTTCCCGGTCCACTGCCAGGTCTCGTACTGGTAGAGCCTTCCGTCGAAGCCCCCGATCATGTCGACGTGACCGTCGACCGGGTCGGTGAAGAGCATCGGCCCGGTGACCGAGGGCGGCTGCGCGGACGGATACGCGGGCGACCACGTCATCGAGGTGCCGTCCCAGATCCACGTATCGCCCAGGTAGCTGTGCCCGTCGAACCCGCCGTACATCACCAGCGTGCCCGTGGGCCGGTCGTAGGCCATGCCG
>JBKPBM010000348.1:0-4972 GCA_046744325.1 Actinomycetota bacterium
CCCTTCTCGTCCCTCGAGTCCTGGAGACTAGTCCACTAAATCGATGGAGATAACCGGTTCAGTGGACTTTAGGAACGGCAGCCTAGGGGCGAACCTGAGCGATGTCAATCGGTGGCGGTCGAATCAGGCGGCCCGCAGCGCCACCAGGACCCCGTCTCGGATGGGCAGGATGGAGGCCAGGAACTCGGGATCGGCCGCCACGGCCTCGTTCATCTCCCGGATCGCCGCCGTCCAGGCCGGTCGTTCGTCCTCGATCTCCGGGTCGGCGGTGACGCGGCCCGACCACAGGGTGTTGTCGCAGATGAACAGCCCCCCGGGACGGATGCGCTCCCGCCCGGCCCGCCACGCTTCGGGGTAGCCGTGCTTGTCGATGTCGCAGTAGACGATGTCGAACGAGCCCTCGGCCGCACCGAGGCTGGTGACGGCGTCCCCGACGTGGTAGCGGACCCGGTCGGCCAGGCCCGCGCGCCCCAGGAAGTCCATGCCCCTGCGCTCGTTCTCCGGGTCGCCGTCGGTCAGGTGGACCTCGCCGCCGGGGCCCACGGCGCGGCAGAACCAGTAGCCCGAATAGCCGAAGCCGGAGCCCAGCTCGAACACCCGCCTGGCACCGATGCTCCGGGCCAGGATCTCCAGCACCACGCCGACCATCCGGCCGACGATGGGGAAGTTCCGTTCCCGCCCCTCCGCCTCCATCTCCAGCAGGACCGGCTCGTCGTGCCGGGCGAGGAGGCCCTGGATGTACGCCTCGATCTTGGGATCGGTGATGTTCATGCCGGCATCGTAGCGAGGTGGTTCGAACCATGTGCCATGCGGTTCGTCCCGGTAGGCTGCCCGTCGTGCATCCCGACCTGGAGCTCGCCTTGGAGCTGGCCGAGGTGGCCGACGCGATCACCCACGGGAACTTCCGGCGCGGCGACCTCAGGGTGGAGCGCAAGCCGGACCTGACGCTGGTCACGAAGGTCGACCTGGCGGTGGAGCGGGCCCTCCGGGAACGCCTGGAAGCCGCGCGGCCGGACGACGGCATCCTGGGGGAGGAGCTCGGAGAGCGCACCCCGGGCACGTCCCGGCGGTGGATCCTCGACCCGCTCGACGGCACCCACGGCTACCTTCGCGGGATCCCCATATTCGCCACGTTGATCGCGCTGGAGCAGAACGGCCGTATCGAGGTCGGGGTGGTCTCGGCGCCGGGCTTCGGCCACCGGTGGTGGGCGGTGCGGGGCCAGGGCGCGTTCGTCGATGGGTTGCCGATCCACGTGTCGGGCGTCGACCGGCTGGAGGACGCCCAGCTCTCCTTCGACAGCCCCACCGGATTCGAGAAACGGGGTCTGTCCGACCGGTTCCTCGCCCTGGCCCGGCGGTGCTGGCGGACCCGTGCCTACGGCGACTTCTGGCAGCACATGCTGGTGGCCGAGGGCGCGGTCGACGTCGTGGTGGAACCGTTCGTCTCGGTGTGGGACCTCGCCGCCACCGGCCTGATCGTGGAGGAAGCAGGGGGACGGTTCACCGACCTCTCCGGCCAAGCCCGTCCCGACGGAGGGAGCGCGGTCAGCACCAACGGGCTGCTGCACGACGAGGTGCTGCGCGAGCTGGGGACGGCGGGCGGGGAGGTCCCGTGAGCGGCGCGTGGTGGGGGCGAGACCTCGACAGCCTGGCGGCGGCGACGGGCATCCGGATCCTGTCGGACGAGGTGAATCGCCAGGCCGCGTCCGAGGACTTCGGCCACTTGATCCAGGGATCGTCGGCGGGCGTGGTCCGGCCCGCTACGGAGGACGAGGTCGAGGCCATCATCCGGTTCGCCGCTGGCGGTGGATTCCCCGTGACGCCCAGGGGCGTCGGTCACAGCACCGGCGGGCAGTCCGTGGCCCTGGGAAGCCTGACCCTCGACCTGTCCAGGATGTCCCGCATCCTTGAGGTCTCCCCCGGCGAACGGATCGCCCGCTGCGAGCCGGGGACGACCTTCCGTCAGCTGGTCGCCGCGACCATGGAGCACGGGATGCTCCCGAAGGTGTTGCCGCTCAACCTGGATCTCACGGTCGGCGGGACGCTGTCGGTGGGGGGGTTCGGCACGGGCAGCCACCGGTTCGGCCCACTGGTGTCCAACGTCCGCGACCTGACCGTCGTGACCGGCGGGGGGATGCGCGTCCCCTGTAGCCGAGAGGACAAGCCCGAGGTGTTCGATGCCGTCCTCGGGGGGCTGGGACGATGTGGGGTCATCACCTCGGCCGCGCTCGAGCTTCGTCCCGCTGCGAAGCGGATCCGCACGTTCACCCTGCTCTACGACGACGTCGAGAACTGGCTCGACGACCAGTTCGCGCTGTCACGCTCCGAGCGATGCCACGCTCTCGAGGGAGTGTGCGCCGCGGCGATCCCCGGGCTCCGCAACACGCCCATGGGCCGGCGGCCCTTCGCCCAGTGGTTCTTCGCCATCCACGCCGGGTTCGAGTTCGATCCCGATGTTGGCCCTCCCGACCAGGCGACCGCGCTGGCCCGCCTGCGCCCGTACCGGTTCCTGCATGCGGAAGACGATGCCACCCTGGACTTCCAGGCCCGTTACGACGCGCGCTTCGAGGCGATGCGCCGAACGGGAGCGGACCGACTGGCCCATCCGTTCCTGACCGCGTTCCTGCCCTTCGGCGTCATGGCCGAGCTGTTGCCACGACTCCTGCAGGCCATCCCGCTCTCCATCGGCGATGGGCACCGACTGTTCATCCTGGCTCCGTCGCAGCTGCCACGGTTCTTCATGCTGCCGAAGGACGAGCCCGTCGTCGCCTTCGCCGTGCTGCCCACGGGGGTTCACCAGGCCCTTGCCGACGACGTGCTCGCCGCCCTGCACGGCATCCACGACGTGATCGTCGAGGCCGGGGGAAAGCGCTACGTCGCCGATTGGCTGGGATCGGTGGATCAGGCGGGATGGCGGGCCCACTTCGGCGAACGGTTCGACGAATGGGCCGCCCTGAAGGACTGGTTCGATCCCCAGGGTGTGTTCACGTCAGTGCTGGAGCAGCGCCTCTGCCCCCCGTGAGCCTGGGGCGAGATCGCAGCCGCCCCCGGTCCGGTACGCTTCGAAGGATGAGCCAGGACGAGGCTCGGACCACCGACGCCGGGATCGAGATCCGGACGCTGTATGGGCCCGACGCGCTGGAGGGGTTCGACCCCGAACGCGACCTGGGCACGCCGGGCGCGGCGCCCTTCACGCGAGGCGTCCACCCCTCGATGTACCGAGGCCGGTTGTGGACCATGCGCCAGTACGCGGGCATGGGAACGGCGCGGGAGACGAACGCGCGGTTCCGGTACCTCCTGGATCACGGCCAAACGGGGCTGTCGATCGCCTTCGACCTGCCCACGCAGATGGGCTACGACAGCGACCATCCCCGCGCCGAGGGCGAGGTGGGGAAGACCGGGGTGGCCATCGACACCGTGGACGACATGCGGATGTTGCTGGACGGGATTCCCCTGGACCAGGTGACCACGTCCATGACCATCAACGCCACGGCCGCCATCCTGCTGCTGCTGTACGAGCTGGTGGCCGAGGAGCAGGGGGTCGCCGCGACGGCAATCGGGGGCACGGTCCAGAACGACATCCTCAAGGAGTACGCGGCGCGGGGGACGTACATCTATCCGCCGAAGCCATCGATGCGGTTGATCACCGACCTGTTCGCCCACTGCCGCGAGCACGTGCCGAAGTGGAACACGATCTCGGTCTCGGGCTACCACATGCGCGAGGCGGGGGCGACCGCCGTGCAGGAGGTGGCGTTCACCCTGGCCGACGCCGTCGCCTACGTGCAGGCCGCGATCGACGCGGGGATGCACGTTGACGAGTTCGCCCCGCGGGTGTCGTTCTTCTTCGCGTGCCACATGAACTTCTTCGAGGAGGTGGCGAAGTTCCGGGCAGCCCGGCGCATGTGGGCCAGGATCGTCACCGAGCGCTTCGGGGCGAAGGATCCACGCAGCGCGATGCTGCGCTTCCACACCCAGACCGGTGGGGTGACGCTCACCGCGCAGCAGGCCGAGAACAACATCGTGCGCACCGCCTACGAGGCGATGGCGGCGGTGCTGGGGGGAACCCAGTCGCTGCACACGAACTCGTTCGACGAGGCCCTGGCCCTGCCCACCGAGCACGCGGTGCGCATCGCCCTTCGAACTCAGCAGGTTCTTGGTTACGAAACGGGCGTGAGCGACACCGTCGATCCGCTGGGCGGCTCGTACTTCGTGGAGGCCCTGACCAACGAGATCGAGCAGCGCGCGTGGCAATACATCGAGAAGATCGACGGGATGGGCGGCGCGGTGGCGGCCATCGAGGCCGGGTGGATCCAGGACGAGATCGCCGAATCGGCGTTCCGGGTGCAACAGGCCGTGGAGTCCGGGGAGCGAGTGGTGGTGGGGGTCAATCGGTACCAGGGTCCGGAGGACGCCTCGCCCGAGATCCAGCGGATCGACGAGACCGAGGTGGAGGCCCAGAAGGAACGGGTCCGGGCCCTTCGGGCGGCGAGGGATCAGCCCGCGGTCGACCGGGCGGTGGGGGCGGTGACGGAGACGGCACGGGGGAGCGCGAACCTGCTGCCGCCGATGAAGGAGGCGTTGCGGCTCGGGGCCACCCTGGGCGAGGTCTCGGACGCGCTGCGCGGGGTGTTCGGCGAGTACCAGCCCGGCCACTGAGGGGGCCGAAGAGAGGGGACTGGGGATGGAGCAGGCCGATCAGATCGAGTACGGGTTCACCACGGCCGTGTTCGTGATGGAGCACGTCGCGGAGAAGATCTCGGCGGCCGACGCCGAGCGCAGCTTCAACGAGACGTCCAAGGAGAACTTCTGGCGGGTGTGGCCGATGGTCCGCGACTGGGGCGAGGAGCTGTGGCAGATGCTGGAGGACGAGCGCGGCCACCTGTCGCGTCCCGCCCTGGATGAGGAATTGGACGACGTCGGCGGAGGCGGATGAACTCGGGTCCATCGCGGCCCCGTTCGCTCAGCTTCGAGC
>JBKPBM010000015.1:0-3124 GCA_046744325.1 Actinomycetota bacterium
GGGCTGTTCGATCCGAACTTCCGCCGGACCCTGGTGCTGATCGCCGAGCACACCGACGACGGTGCGCTGGGGGTCGTCCTGAACCGCCCGACCGGCGTGCTGGCGGCGGACGCCGTCCCCGCGGTGGCAGGCGTGGTGGGCTCGGACGAACCCCTGTACGCGGGAGGGCCGGTCGAACCGCAGGCCGCCGTGATCCTGGCGGAGTTCGACCGTCCAGACTCGGCCGAGGCGCTCGTGCTCGGGTCGGTCGGGTTCCTGATCGGCGAGCTCGGGCCCGACAGCCTCGACGGGATCCGCCGGGCGAGGGTCTTCGCCGGCTACGCGGGATGGGGGGCGGGCCAGCTGGAGGCGGAGATGGAGCTCGGCGGGTGGATCGTGGAGCCGGCCCTCCCGGACGACTTGTTCACGGCCGACCCGGAGGGGCTGTGGGCGCGGGTGCTGCGCCGCAAGGGTGGGAGCTTCGCCATGATGGCGCTCATGCCCGTCGACCCCTCGATGAACTGAGGCGCTTGCGGATCAGCCGGTCACGCTGTCAAGGAGCTGGCGAAGGGTGGCGTTTGAGTTGGCCAGCCCCAGCAGGAACAGGGCGATGAGCACCTTGAACAGCAGATACTCGGACCAGACGACCGCCGCGACCAGGTAGGTCCGGACCTGCTCCCGGTCCTCCAGCTGCACCTGCGGCTTGCGGCGGAACGCCGCGCTCACCGTGTCACCCAGCCCCTCGAAGAACGCGCTCAGCCACTTCACGATGGCCAGCGGGGCAGCCCGCAGCTTCCTTCGCGGTTGGTGGCCGCGACGAGCGGGAGGCCCGTCGGCCTTCGTCTGGGCGGAGCGGCGCTGCCTGCGGGACCGCCGGTCGTGCCGTCTCCGGAGCGCCGCCCTGACCAGGGCGAAGGCGGCCAGGAGGATCGCGAACGCGATCAGGGGGTGGAGCGGGCGCACCAGGTAGCCGGCAACCGCCCGGTAGAAGACCGCGTCGATCCACCGTTTCGCCCCCGAGGACCGCTGGTTCTCGAGCGAGAGAAGCTGGTAGCGAGCGTCGTTGGCCGAATGGAGGTCGCCGCGAATGCGGTCGCTGGTCTCGATCATCGCCAGGACCCGAGCCCGCGTGTCGACGCCGGTGACCCTGCCGACCGACGCGACGTCCATCATCAGACTCCCCGCGATGATCCGGTCCAGGTCGACCCGGCCGCGGAAGGTGCTCCCGTCGACCGACAACGACCCCGAGACCGCCATCCCCTCGAACGTGGCGTCCTGGGCGAACACGGCGTCCTCGAAGTCCATCGATCGCGACGCAGAGGCCCGGGCGAAGGAGAAGGGCTGCCGGAACCGGGTCGCCAGGAACTGCCCGTCGCCCTGGAACCCCGTGTCGTCGAACCGCGCTCCCGAGGCGAACGTGGCCAGCGAGAAGTTCGCCCGCGACTCGAACGTCGCGCCGCTGAAGTCGGCGAGCCCACCGAAGCATCGCTGGCGGAAGTCAGCGACTCCCGCGAAGACCGCCCTCGTGAAGATCGACTGGCCCCTGACCGTCCCGTTGACCGGCGCTCCACATGGCCCCGGCGATCGGGTGTGACCTCCCACCCCTGAAGATGTGAAGAGCGCTTGTCCACCGAAGGCGGTCTGATTGAACCGGGCATGTTGCAGGAAGTTGGTCTCCGCAAACGAGGCGTCTCCCAGGAATCTCGCGCTGGTGAAGTTCCCCTCGATCTTGAACGTGGACTCATCGAATGCCGCCGTATCGTCGAAGGTGGCGAAGGAGAAAAGGGAGAATTGGTCGAACATGCTCGCTCGGCTTGACCTGCGGACGATGAACCGATCCTTGAACTCGGCGCCGCGCAGATCGAGCTGTCCGAAGAAGTGGGCACCCGACAGGACGACGATACGGTCGAAGATCACGTCGGGCGCATCGAAGCGGCCCCGGAAATCGCAGTTGAGGCACCGGATCGGTCGGGTGACCGTCCCGACGGAACCGAGGTTCACGTCCCCCGAGACGATCAGGTTCTGTTCGTCAATGGTCTCCCCCGCTTGGACGCGGCGAACGAACTCCGCGGCGGACATGGTGTGGGGATTGATCGGGGCCGGCTGGGCTGTAGCCGTTCGGGCCCCGAGGGGGAGGCTCGCCGTCAGGAGCAGAGCGACACCAACCGTCGAAAAGGCCCGCCCTGCGGCGATCCGCGCTCGATGGCGCATGGGCACCCCTGGCATCCTAGGGCCGACGTCCACGAAGTAAAGGACCGGACCGACCCGGGAGGCGCGGACGCTACTTCTTCTTGGGAGGGAGCGCGCTGGCCCAGGCGAACGAGCGCTCGGCCCATTCCTCGGCCTTCGCCCGCCGCTTGCGCCACCCTTCGGGCAGCACCACGTATTCCTTCATCGCCCGTCCCGGCATGGGCTCGAAGATCTCCGTTCCGGCGGCCCTCAACAGCTCCGCCCGATCCTCGTCCGATAGGCGCACCGCAACCTTCGAGCCGAACAGCGCGAGGAACATGTTCCCGTTCACGAACGCGGCGCGGTTGCCGAACATCGGCCGCGACTGCACGCGGGGGTCATCCGGAACGAGCGAATCGAAGAACGCCCTCGACTCCTCGTCGGGCTTGGGGAACGACATTCCCATCCGTTCCTCCCGCGCTATCGGGTCAGGTCGCGGCGGGCGAACCCGGCCACGCCTCCTCCCAATGCAACCACAGCCAGCGCCACGAGCACCAGCAGCCTGGCCAACGCCCGGCCGGCCACCAGCTGCCCCGGATCGAAGTAGTGGAACGGCGAGCCGTAGCGGAGCCACGAGATTCCTCCGATCAGCAGGGCGATGAAGTTTAGGAAGAAGCTGCCTACCACCACCCCAACGGCCGTTCCCGTGGCCCGTCCCCGGAGGCTGGTCTGGGTCGAGACCAGGAGCGCGATCAGGGCGAAGGCGCTGAACAGCACCCAGGATCCCAGGAACGCCCGGGCCACGTGCAGGACGGGAATCTCCCCCACCCGGGAGATCGCGGCTCGGGCGACCAGCACGCCGACGAACCCTCCGGCCTCTGCGGCCGTGACCGCCACAAGGGCGGCCCCGGCCTTGCCCATGAGGAACGAGGACCGGCGGATCGGCCGGACCAGGACCAGGTCCAGCGATCCGCGC
>JBKPBM010000244.1:0-6904 GCA_046744325.1 Actinomycetota bacterium
GTCTGGTGCGAGGCCCCGATGCCCATCCCGGTATCGCCGTGGAAGTACTCGTGGAAGGGGATCATGTCATGCCACGCGGGATCGGCCTGGAACTTCTCGTACCGGCCGAACACGGGGCGCCTCCCCTCCGGTCCCTCCAGGAACAGTGAGACCAGCCGGCTGGCCAGCTCGTCGGCCACCTGGGCCAGCGTCATCCGCAGACCCGACCCGGTCGGGAACTCCACCGTGAACCCGTCGCCCAGGTACCGGTAGAAGCGGTACAGCGACTCGATGACCAGGTGGTTGACGGGGAACCACACCGGTCCGCGCCAGTTCGAGTTCCCCCCGAACAGCCCCGACGTCGACTCCCCCGGCTCGTAGTCCACGCTCGCCTGGGTCCCACCGAGGTCGATCACGAACGGGTGGTCGCGGTGGTAGGCGGACACCGCCCGAAGGCCGTGCGGCGACAGGAACTCGTCCTCGGAGAGCATGGTGGTGAGGATCCGGCCGAGGCGGTCGGGATCCACGATCGAGAACAGACGCCCCTCGTTCCCACCGATCACGTTCACGTGCCCGACCACCTGGGCGTACTGTGGCTTGTTGCGCAGGAACCACCGGAACCGCTTGGTGAACTCCGGCAGCCGCTGCATCGTGGCCTCGCCCAGGGTGGTGACCGCGTACAGGGGGATCAGCCCAACCATCGACCGGACCCGCAGCGGGAGGTGGCTCCCATCGTCGAAGTGCAGGATGTCGTAGTAGAAGCCGTCCTGGTCGTCCCACAGGCCCTGCTCGTACATGGCCGTGGCGATGTACGTGAAGTGCTCGAAGAACTTCGTGCACATGTCCTCGTACGTGGAGTCGTGCTCGGCGAGGACCAGCGCGATCTCCAGCATGTTCAGGCAGAACATCGCCATCCACGCCGTCCCGTCGGACTGCTCGAGGTGTCCCATGACCGGCAGCGCGGCCGACCGGTCGATCGGGCCGATGTTGTCCAGGCCGAGGAACCCGCCCTCGAACACGTTGTTGCCCTCGCTGTCCTTGCGGTTGACCCACCAGTTGAAGTTCAGCAGGAGCTTGTGCATGACCCGCTCGAGGAACTCGTGGTCCTTCGACCCGTCGATCTCGAAGACCCGGAGCGCCGCCCACGCGTGCACCGGCGGGTTGACGTCGCCGAAGGCCCACTCGTAGGCCGGGAGCTGGCCGTTCGGATGCTGGTACCACTCCCGGCACATCAGCAACAGCTGGTGCTTGGCGAACTCGGCGTCGACGTGGGCCAGGGCCACACAGTGGAAGGCGAGGTCCCACGCCGCGTACCACGGGTACTCCCATGTGTCGGGCATGGAGATGACGTCTCGGTTGTTCAGGTGCCGCCAGGCGGCGTTGCGGCCGAACTCCCGGCCCTCAGGAGGGGGCGGCCCCGCCGGGTCACCCTCCAGCCACCGTTCGACGTCGTAGTGGAAGAACTGCTTGCTCCACAGCATCCCCGACAGGGCCTGCCGGAGGACCATCGCTTCCTCGGCCGATGCCTGGGGTGGGGTGATCGAGGCGTAGAAGTCGTCCGCTTCCTGTTCGCGGAGCATCATCACCGCGTCCCAGAACTCGTCGAGCGCGTCCGCGCCGTCCGAGAGCCGCAGCCGAATCTCTGCGGTCTCCCCCGCCGGCACGGTGAGCCGGTACCTGAGCGCAGCCTTCGTGCCGACGCCGTCCGGGATCACCGTCGCCGCGCCGTGGATCACGTGATCGCCGATGCCGTCCTTGGGGAACGCCGTGGAGCCGTCCACGCCCCACAGCCGCCGGGCGTTGGACTCGTTCTCGCAGAGCAGCAGCTCCGGGGAGCCGTTCCCGGCCAGGGTCATGCGCCCGAGGTCGTGGTGCTCGGCGATGAGCGTGCCGTCCTTCGCCATCAGGATCGGTCGGCGGTCGTCCAGGCCCCAAGACCAGGTGTTCCGGAACCACAGCGTGGGCAGCACGTCCAGGGTCGCCTCGTCGGGGCCGGCGTTGCGAACCCGGACCCGGATGCAGATGTCCTGGGGCCCTGCCTTCGCGTACTCGGCCATGACGTCCCAGTAGCGGTCCTCGTCGAAGATGCCGGTGTCGATCAGCTCGAACTCCGGGTCCAGCCGCCCGCGATTGCGGTTCTCCTCCACCAGCCGCGCGTACGGGTACTCGCCCTGCGGGTACCAGTACCGCCACCTCATCCAGGAGTGCGTCGGCGTGGAGTCCAGGTACCACCAGTACTCCTTGGCATCCTCGCCGTGGTTCCCCTCCGGCCCGGTCAGGCCGAAGATGCGCTCCTTCAGGATGGGGTCTCGGCCGTTCCAGAAGGCCAGGGCGAAGCAGACGTTCTGGCGGATGTCGCAGATCCCGCCCAGGCCGTCCTCGCTCCACCGGTAGGCGCGGGAGCGGGCGTGGTCGTGCGGGAGGTAGTCCCAGGCCGTTCCGCCGGGGCTGTAGTCCTCGCGAACCGTGCCCCAGGCCCGCTCGGCCAGGTAGGGGCCCCATTGCCGCCAGGGTTCGTCGTGCGCCAGTCGTTCGCGTTCGGCATCCATGCCGTTCATTGTCCGCCCGCAGGCAAGACCGTTACGTTTGCCCAACCGAGGGGACGATGAGGGAGGCATGATGACGCTCGCCTTCGGCCGTCAGGTCTGCGGTTCGCTGGATGAGGCCAGCACCCGGGAGTGGCTGGTCTGCGACGGGCTGGGCGGGTTCGCCATGGGAACGGTGGCCGGGCTGCGCACCCGCCGGTACCACGGCCTCCTGGTGGTGGCCACGCAGCCCCCCATCGGGCGGCGGATGGGGCTGGCCTCGCTCGATCCGGTGCTGGTGCTCGGCGATCGGCGCGTCCGCCTCGGGGTGCACGAATGGGCCGGGGGCGCCGTGGAGCCCACCGGCTTCCAGCACCTCGTGAGCTTCGACCTCGAGGACGGCGTCCCCAGGTGGCGGTGGTCCGTGGGCGACGTGGTTCTTGAGCGAGAGGTGGCCATGGTCCACGGACGACCGGCGGTGGGAGTCACCCACCGGCTGCTCCGGGCGCCGGGCACGGTTCGCCTGGAGCTGGAGGCCCTGTGCATCTGGCGCGACGTCCACGGCGAACGCTTCGGGGACGGGCCACCGACCATGAAGAGCCTGCCGGACGGGTTCGTGTTCGAGGGGGCCTACCGGGTCGTGGGACCGGGCTTCGAACCCGGCGGAGCGTGGTATCGAGGCGTCCGGTATCGCGTGGAGGCCGACCGGGGCCTGAACGACCGGGAGGATCTCTGGTTCGCCGGCCGGTTCACCATCTCCCTGGAGCCCGGAGGGGAGGTTGGAGTCGTGGCCTGGGCCGGCGACCCGCCGCTGGAGCCCCCACCCGCTCGGGCCATCGTCGACGCGGCCCGGCGTCGCTCGGCCGAGGTGGCCGCAGCGGCCAGGCCCGGCGACGATGTGGACCGGCTCCTGGCCGTCGCCGCCGAACAGTTCGTCGTCGAAGGGCCAACCGTCGTCGCCGGCTATCCGTGGTTCGGCGACTGGTCGCGGGACACCATGACCTCGTACGAGGGGTTGTTCCTGGAAACGGGGCGATGGGACGAGGGCCGTGCCCTGCTCGTCCGGGCGGCGGGAACGCTGTCGGAGGGCATGCTGGCCAATACCGCCGACGTTGGGGGCACGGAATACAACACCGTCGATGCCACCCTGTGGTTCCTGCACGCCGTGGCCCGCCACGTCCTGGTCACCGGCGACGCATCCCTGGCATCGGACCTGGGACCGGCCCTCGACGGCGTGGTCGAGCACCACGTGGGCGGGACCCGGTTCGGCATCAGGGTCGACCCGGCGGACGGGCTGCTGACGCAGGGCGCAGCGGGGTGGGCGCTGACCTGGATGGATGCTCGGGTGGACGGTGCGCCGATCACGGCCCGGGCCGGGAAGCCCGTGGAGATCAACGCGCTGTGGATCAACGGCCTGGCGAGCGTGGCCGGGCTCCGGGAGCACCTGGGCAGGGATGCATCGTGGATCCGCTCCCTCGAAGCCACCGCCCGAGCTTCGTTCGCCCGGCGGTTCGTGCGCGACGGCGTGGTGTCGGATGTGGTGGACGGCCCCGGGGGCGACTCGGCCGAGGTCCGGCCGAACCAGCTCCTGGCCGCGTCGCTGCCGTACGGCCCCCTCCAGGACCCGATGGTGGTCCGGGGCTGCGCCGCGTTGCTCACGTCGCTCGGTCTTCGTTCGCTGTCGCCCGCTGATCCGGCGTACTTGGGCCGACACCGCGGCGGACCGTCCGACCGAGACCGCGCCTACCATCAGGGGACGGTGTGGCCGTGGCTGATCGGGCCCTACTCGGAGGCCGCGGTCCGCTGCGGAGTACCGACCCCGGGGCTGCTCGACGGGCTGGAGCGACACCTGGGCGAATGGGGCCTCGGCTCCGTCTCCGAGACCGCCGACGGAGATCCTCCGCACGCCGCCACGGGCTGCCCGTTCCAGGCCTGGTCGGTGGCGGAGCTCATCAGGGCCCGGCGCATCCTGCGAGCCGCCGAGGCAAGCGGTCTGGCCTGACGTCCCTTCATCTACCGCGGACCGGCGCCGGTGGGGTATCGTCGTTCGATGCCGGATGTCGCGCGTGCTCCGTCGTTCGTCTCCGAACAGGAAGGCGAGTTGCTCCGCGCGCTGCGCCAGGGCGACCAGGCTGCGTTCGCCACCCTCATCGACACCTACCACTCGGGGCTCATCCGCATGGCCATGCTGTACGTCCCCAGCCGGGCCGTGGCCGAGGAGGTGGTCCAGGAGACCTGGCTGGCCGTCCTGCAGGGGCTCGACCGGTTCGAGGAACGCTCCTCGCTCAAGACGTGGATCTTCCGCATCCTGATCAACCGGGCCATGACACGAGGGCAGCGGGAGCGGCGGAGCGTCCCGTTCTCCTCGCTGTTCGATGCTTCCACCGACCCGTCGGAGCCGGCCGTCGATCCGGATCGGTTCCGGGGACCCGATGACCGCTGGCCCGGCCACTGGTCGCAACCTCCGCGACGATGGGAGGGCTCGCCGGAGGACCGCCTGCTCTCCCGCGAGACCCTCGAACGGGTGGGAGCGGCCATCGAGACGCTCACCTCGGCCCAACGAGAGGTGATCACGCTCCGGGACGTGCAGGGCTGGTCCTCCAGAGACGTCTGTAACGTTCTGGGGATCACCGAGACGAACCAGCGAGTGTTGCTGCATCGCGCTCGCTCGAAGGTTCGGCGGGCCCTGGAGACGTACTTCGATGAGCTCGAATGACCGCGTGGCGGAGGGGAGCACCGAAGGCGGCGAGACCCAGCCGCCCGGGCTTCCCTGCGTCGAGCTCGTGGAGCTCGCCACCGACTACCTCGAGGGCACGCTGCCACCTCCACTCCTCGCCAGCGTCGAGGCGCACCTGCAGACCTGCGAGCCGTGCCGGATCTACCTCGAGCAGATGCGCCAGACGATCAGCGTGATGGGCCATCTCCACGAAGAGGAGATCGCGCCCGAGGTGCGTACCGCGCTCCTGACGGCCTACGAAGAGCTTCGCACGACCTGAGTCGGAGCCTCCCCCGACGCATCGGTCTCCCCCGTCGGTCCGGCCTTCCTCAGCAGGCTCAGAGCGGTCACGGGGAACAGCACCACCGACAGGAGCCCGGCACCGATGAGGGCCGCGCCGGTCGCCTGGCTGATCTCTCCCAGGCTGACCCCGATCCGCGCGGTCACCACGATCACCGGCAGCGACGTGGCCTGGAGCAGCGCCGCGGCAACGGTGCCCCTCGTTCCGGCGAAGCTCCGGTACGGCAGGGCGGGAAGCCCCCGCACCAGCAGCAGCGCGATCAGGAACACCGGTACCCGCAGCACCGTCGACGGGCTGGAGAACAGGGCGTGCAGGTCGAACGTCAGCCCGCTCGAGACGAAGAACACCGGGATCAGGAACCCGAACCCGATCCCCTCCAGCTTCACCCGGAAGTTCGGGTGGGTCATCATCTGGTCCCGGTCGACCAGCCGGAGGATCACCCCGGCCATGAACGCGCCCAGGATGGTCTCCAGGCCGAAGCGCTCGGCGAGGGCCACGAACCCCAGCAGCAGGACCACCGCTCCTCGCACCCGGATCTGCGCCGTCGTGTCCTGCAGCTTGAGCAGGACGTCGGAGAGCCGCATCGATCGGCCGGCCCGCGCGGTGACCAGGCCGACCACCGCCACCAGCAGGGCAAACAGACAGAGCAGGATCAGCTTCGTGCCGACCCCGCTGGACGCTCCGGAGAAGAACAGGGTGAGCAGGATGACCGCTCCGAAATCGGCGATGGTCCCCGCGGCGATGATGAGCTGGCCGAGGTCGGAACCCTCGTTCCCCGAGTCCTTCAGCACCGGCACGATCAGCCCGAGCGACGTCGCCACCAGGGCGATCCCGATCAGCAGCGGCGACCGGACCTGGCCCGCCGCGTGCAGGAGGAACCCGATCCCGACCGCGATGGCGAAGGACGCCACGAACCCGAACCCGGCCAGCCGGAGCAGCCGGCCTCGGAGGCGCTCGAGGTCGACCTCCAGCCCGGAGAGGAACAGCAGGAACGCCAGGCCCACCAGCGCCAGGACCTGCACGGGAAGGTCGGGCTTGACCCATCCCAGCCCCGAAGGACCAAGGACGATCCCAAGCACGATCTCGAGGACGACGGCGGGAAGGCGGACCTTGGGAAGCATGCCCAGGATCAGCGGGGCGGTGAAGGCCACCGCGGAGACGATCAGCAGGTTCGAGAATGAGACATCAGGCATGGCAGGGGTTCACCTCCGCCCTGCAGTCTGTGGCTGTGGTGGCGCCGTTACGACCCAGGAAGCAAGAAACTGACGCGGAATCCCCCGACAGAGTCGATCCCGGACTTCGCTTGGCTGCCAACAAGGATCGCCTCTTCGCCTCGGGGAGGGGTCCTTGGGGCCTGCGTCAATGCCTTGACCAGTTGTTCAG
>JBKPBM010000039.1:0-3390 GCA_046744325.1 Actinomycetota bacterium
CCTCCGGGGGCGGGCCGCCAAGTGACCCGGCCGGAGACGTGCATCCGGTTCGCCCCGGGCAGTGGCGGTGGAGGGATGCTAGGGGTGATCCGCGGATTCGGCAAGCGGAACGCGAACACCGATGGCCGGGTGGCGGACCGCGGCTGGGAGTGGCTGGCCCCCCGCGACTCGAACGCGGATTTCCGGGACCAAAACCCGGCGTCCTGCCAATTGGACGAAGGGCCAGCGAGGACGGCGGAGCCGTCCGCTCGGCCACGATAGCGGAAAGAGGAACCCGGTCGCCGGATGCCATAATCGCGGCGCCGTGCCTGTCCAGCGGACCACCTCGGGCGAACTGGCCGCGATCGTGCTGGCCGCCGGCCTGGGCAAGCGTATGAAGTCGGCCACGCCCAAGGTCCTGCATCCGGTGGCCGGGAAGCCGGGCCTGTGGCACGTCCTTCGCGCCGCCGTCGCCGCCCGGCCGTCCCGGTTGATCGTGGTGGTCGGGCACGGGCGGCAACGGGTGGAGGAGGCGGTGAGGTCCTGGGGCCTCCGGCCGGAGCCGGTGTTCGTGGACCAGGCAGAGCCCCTGGGAACCGCCCACGCGGTGCTGGCCGCCGAGCGGGCGGTTGGCCGCGGTGGGGACGTGCTCGTCCTGGCGGGCGATGACCCCTTGATCGAGCCGCACCACGTTCGGGCGCTCCTCCGGCTCCACCGCCGGACGAAGGCCTCCGCCACCATCCTCACCTCGGTGGTGGACGATCCGACCGGTTACGGCAGAGTCGTGCGAAAGGGACGTGATCTCGTCCGGATCGTTCAGGAATCCGACGCCACCGCCGAGGAGCGCGAGATCCGGGAGATCTCCTCGCTGGTCTACGCGTTCCGCCGCGAGGACCTGTTCAAGGCGCTGCCGGCGGTCGGGCGGGACAATCGCCAGCACGAGCAGTACCTCCCCGACGCCCTGGCTATCCTGAAGGACAAGGGCGAGCGCGTCGCGGTTCTGCCGGTGGACCTGGGTGGCACCTGGGTCGGGCTGAACTCGCGATCGAGCCTGGCCGAGCTCGATCGGATCCTGCGCCGGCGGATCCTGGACCGGCACATGGCGGCCGGGGTCACGTTCGTCGATCCCGAGACGACGTTCGTGGACGTGGGGGTGCGCATTGGGCGGGACACGGTCGTCCAGCCGCTCACGTTCCTTGAGGGGGACACCACGGTCGGGGCGGGGTGCACGATCGGGCCCGCCACGCGGATCTCCGACTCCCGGATCGACGACGGCGCCGACGTCACCTTCTCGGTGATCCGGGAGGCGCGGGTGGGAAAGGCGGCTGCGGTCGGTCCCTACGCGAGCCTTCGACCCGGGACGATCATCGAGGAGGGTGGGAAGGCCGGGACCTTCGTGGAGATCAAGGCGAGCCGGGTGGGCAGGAGGAGCAAGGTCCCGCACCTCGCCTACGTGGGCGACGCCACCATCGGTCGGGACACCAACGTGGGTGCCGGGACCGTGACGGTGAACTACGACGGGTTCGCCAAGCACCCGACGGTGGTGGGGGACGAGGTCCACATCGGTTCGGATACGATGTTGGTCGCCCCCGTCGAGGTCGGAGACCGGGCCTGGACGGGGGCCGGTTCGGTGATCACGCGCGACGTGCCACCGGGGGCGTTGGCGGTGGAACGGTCCGAGCAGCGTGTCGTGGCCGGATACGACGCTCGCCGGCGTGCCGCGGGTGATGAGGGCAAGGCGAGGTCCAGACGGAAGGACCGGGGCATCGAAAGGGGAGGCCGAGGCCGTGAGTGAGACGACGCTTCGCGAGGTCGTGACCCGCAAGCGGATGATGGTGTTCTCGGGAACGAGCCACCCCGCCCTCGCTGAGGAGATCGCCCAGCATCTGGGGATCGCCCTGTGCGAGGCCAGGATCTCCCGCTTCTCCGACGGCGAGCTCTACTTCCGGGCCAACGAGAGCGTCCGGGGCGCCGACGTGTTCGTCATCCAGTCGCACGACCAGCCGGTCAACGAGGCGATCATGGAGCAGCTGGTGATGCTCGATGCGCTCAAGCGCGCCTCGGCCAAGCGCATCACCGCCGTCGTCCCCTATTACGGGTACTCCCGCCAGGACAAGAAGGGCCTGGCCCGCGAGCCGATCTCCGCCAAGCTGGTGGCCGACCTGCTGTCGGCTGCCGGGGCGAACCGGGTCGTAACGGTCGACCTGCACTCCCAGCAGATCCAGGGGTTCTTCAACTTCCCCGTCGATCATCTGACCGCCCTCCCGATCCTGGCGGAGTACCTCCAGGACCAGCTGGGGCTGTCGGGAGACAACCTGGTGGTCGTGTCCCCCGACGCCGGCCGGGTGAAGGTGGGCGAGCGCCTGCGGGAACGTCTGGACGCGGAGATGGCCTATATCTACAAGCGGCGGTCCCGGTACGAACCGAACGTGATCGAGCAGATGGTCGTGGAGGGCGACGTCAAGGGCCAGGCCTGCATCCTGATCGACGACATGATCGACACGGCGGGGACGATGGTCTCCGGGGCGCGAGCCCTCGCCGACGAGGGCGCCACCGACATCTACGCGGCGGCCACGCATGCCGTCCTGTCGGGAAAGGCGGTGCAGCGCCTGGCCGAGTCCCCGATCAAGGAGACCGTGGTGACGAACACCCTGCCGATCCACGAGGACCGGGCGGCGGTGCTCGGCGAGCGTTTGACCGTCGTGTCGATTGCGCCCATCATCGCTTCGGCGCTCAAGGCGGTGTTCGAGGACGAGTCGGTCTCCGAGATCTTCCACGGCCAGAACCAGCCCTGAGTTCGGCCACGGCCACGCGCCCGGCCGCGGCGGCTGAACCCGGGCGACCCGAGGCCTCGTACAACCGCCCAAGGGAACCTTCTCGTGAGGGAGGTGGGCATGGGTACTCGCTTCAAGCTCATTGGCTCGGGGCCGGCGCGGATGGTGCTGCTCGGTGCGTCCGGCTTGCTCGCATTGTTCGTGATCTCGCCTGCCATGCCGGCTGGTGCAGCGCCGCGGGGGATGGGGGCGGCCGCATGGCTCCAGGCCCACGAGCGGGCGTTGTACGAGCAGGCCGTGGCCCGCGGGGCGCACCCACGGACCGCGGTCCCGCTCCCCCGGGCGGCCGGGCCGGTCAAGGCATCCGACTCGTTCACCACGGTCAAGGGGGTCGGCCAGATCAGCCAGGACACGCTGACCGGCCCGCCGCTGTCCGAGCCCGACACGGAGGTCGAGCCGGACATCGCGATCGACCCGAACAACTCCGACCACATCACGACCGCATTCCACGCGGGAAGGTTCGAGGGCGGTGGGGCGGCCGGCATCGGGTTCAGCACCTCGCTGGACGGAGGGAAGTCCTGGACCGATGGGTTCCTGCCGAACCTGACCGAGGCCACCGGGGGGCGGTGGTATCGGG
>JBKPBM010000004.1:0-4635 GCA_046744325.1 Actinomycetota bacterium
GATGTACTTCGCGCCGGCCTCGTAGCCGGCCTGGAAGGCGTGGATGAGGGGGACGTCCACGCCGCCGATGAACCCGATCTTTCCGGATGTGGACTTGAGGGCGGCGGCCGCACCCACCAGGAAGGAACCCTCGTTCGCGGCGAAGTCCATGTTCAGCAAGTTGGAGCTCGCCGTGAGCCCCGCCACCCCGCCGTCCGTGCAGATGAACTTCGTATTGGGGAAGTCCTTGGCCACCTTGGCGATGGAGTCGCCGAAGGCGAACCCGTTGCCGAAGATGAGCCCGTATCCCTGCTGCGCCAGAAGGCGCATCAGCGCCTCCCGGTTCGCTCCGCTGGCCACCGGGGTCAGGTCCTTCACCGTGATGCTGAAGTCCTTCCCTGCCTTCTGGAGGCCCTCGTAGGCCGAGTCGTTGAACGAGTGGTCGCCCCGGCCCGCCAGGTCATAGACCATGCCGATCTTGGTTCCGGAACCGCTCGAACTGCCCTTGCTGCAGGCCGCCGCCACCAGCGCCACGATGGACACCAGCGCCGCGGCTCTGGCGATCCGTCTCATCCCTCCTCCTTATCCGCCGAAGCTGCCGCCCCAGCCCGTCCGGTCACGGGAGCCAGGCGTCGCTGAACCCCGCCGCTCCGCACTCCCCCACGCCATTGCCGCGGGTACTCTCGTGGATCGGGTGGGTGCAGGTCAAGCGGGAGGGGGTACCATGCGAGGCCGTGGCCCTGACGATCGTCGATCATCCCCTGGCCCAGCATCTCCTGACCAGGCTGCGGGACCGGACCACCCCTCCGCCCCTGTTCCGGACCCTGGCCAAGCGGCTGACCATCGCCCTGGTGCTGGAAGCCGTCCGAGGGCTGCCATCCATCGAGGTGGAGGTGCAGACGCCCCTCGAGCGGGCCACCGGGCGGGCCATCTCCCCGGACATCGTGGGCGTGCCCATCCTGCGCGCGGGCCTGGGGATGCTCGAGGCGGTCGAGGAGCTGTTCCCGGAGGTGTCGGTGGGCTACATCGGGCTGGAACGCGACGACGTCACGCTGCGGCCGACCTCCTACTACGAGAAGCTCCCCCCGCTGGCCGGACGGCACGTGCTGCTGCTGGATCCCATGCTGGCGACGGGGGGGTCGGCCGCGCGGGCGTGCACCAGCATCGCGGCGAAGGGGCCGGCCGAGATCCGGTTCGTTTGCGTGGTCGCGGCGCCCCAGGGCGTGGCCCGGATGGAGGGCGAGCACCCCGAGGTGCCCATCTTCACCGCGGCGCTCGACCGTGACCTGAACGATCGCGCGTACATCCTGCCGGGGCTCGGTGATTTCGGCGACCGCCTGTACGGGACCGAGCCGCACCTCGGGGCCCCGCCGAACCCGTGACCGACCCTCAGTCTGGCCCGGCCGACAGCAAGGCGGCCTCGGAGAACCGTTCCGCCATGTGCCGGGCGGCGTCCTCCTCGGTATGAGGGGACTCGGCCAGCTGGATCAGCACCCCCCGTCCGTTCGATGGATGGATGAACGCCTCCCGCCAGTGGGGCCGGTCCAGGTCGACCAGCGCCAGGGGGACGCCGGCTCCCTCGAGCCTCCGGACGACCGCCTCGAGGCCATCCACGCGAAGCGTGATGTGATGGACTCCCTCCCCCCGCCGGTCCAGGAACCTCGACACGAATCCCTGGCCCATCGGCGCGACCAGTTCCACCTTCCCTCCGCCCGCGAACCGGTACTGGACGAATCGAAACCCCTGCTCGGACACCTCGCCACCCATCAAATACCGGCCACCCAGGACGTCCCGGAACAGGGCAGCCCCGGAGGCCAGGCTCCAGACGGCGACGGCCACGTGATCGAGCCGGGCCCCCTCCACCAGGGGGAGGCCCGCCAGCTCCGGCGCGGTCACTCCATGGACTCAAGGTCCGCCAGGCGCTGCTCCGCCTGCTGGACCAGGGCCGGGTTGTCGATGGCGCGGGCCTCCGCGACCGCGCGGGTGAGCAGGTCACGAGCCCGTCGCGCCCGCACCCCCGCCCTGTCGGCCGTGGCGTACTTGAGGGCCTCGTCGGCCTTGACGATCAGGTCGAAGATCTCGCTGGGTTCCATGGCATGCACTCCTCCTCGGCGCCGGGAGATTACACTCCGCTGCTATGGACGAGGTGGGCCCCGGACTGGATGAGCGGCAGCTGGAGGACCTCAAGGAGCGGGTCCGCCGCTCCCCCTTCCATCAGTGGGCCGGGCTCGAGCTCGTCGCGGTCGGCGACGGCAAGGCCGAGGTCCGGATGACGCTTCAGCCGCAGCACTTCAACCCCCAGGGACTGGTCCACGGAGGGATCATCTCGGCCATCGCCGACACATCGATCGGCCTGGCGCTGCGCTCCCAGCTCCCTGCCGGGATGACCCACCGGACCGCCCAGCTCAACGTGCACTTCCTGGCCAAGGGCGAGGGAGGCCTGCTGATCGCCCGAGGCACGGCCCTGCACCTCGGCCAGCGGACCGGCTACGGGGAGGCCGAGGTCATGGACGGGAGCGGCCGGCTCCTGGCCAGGGCCGGAGGCACGTTCATCGTGCTTCCGGCGCCCGGCGTGTTCTAGACCCGAGCGCCCGGCTGCCTAGTAGTCGACCTCGACATCCTTCAGCGCGGTCGGCATCTGGCCGAGAGCCCCCTGCAGTTGCATCAGCTTCATGAGGTCACCAGACACGCGGAGCTTGCCGCTCATGTAGGCGGCCGTCCCGGTCAGCTCGTTCTTCGAAAGCGCCACCGCGGTGTCGTAGTCCTGGGTGATGGTGGCGTCCACCGAGTCGGGGGAATCGCCCACGCCCAGCGCGGCCTGACCGCCCTCCAGCTTGAACCAGTACCGCTTCTCGCCATCGGGCGTCGTGACCACCTGCTGCACCTTGGCGGACTGCGTTCCGGCGGCGCTCTTGAACGATTCGCTCGAGTTCAGTGCGTCCTGGACCGCCTGGGCCCACTCCTCGGAAAGGAACTTCACGCCCACGTCCTTCCTCCTTCCGCTCGGTCGGGATCTCGCCGCGCCCCTCCCTCGTTCGGCGAATCGCGCCGGGCCCGGCCGGGCCGAAGTATACCGATCCGTAGGTTCCGGCCGCGCTGCCGGCCCGGATCGTCCCTCACCGTTCGCGAGCGTCGGCCGGCGGTGCCGACGAGGTGAAGGCGCCGGGATCGGTGAGGTGGCGGCCATCGTTGAGGAACCGGACCTCGCGGCGTCCTCCGTCGGCGTCGACCGAGTTGATCGAGGCGTTGTCGGGCAGGAAGAACATGTCGCGATGGATCCCCATCAGGTGGCCCAGGTAGGCGTTGATGACGCCCCCGTGGGTGACGACGAGCACGGTCCCCGACGACACCGAGGCGAGGCAACGCTCGACCGCTGGCACCGCCCGGGCCCGAAGCTCCGGCCCGGATTCGCCCCCTGGGGCCATGCTGAACATGGCCTCCTGGTCCCGGAACCGACGGGCCAGCTCCTCGTCTCCTGCCACGATGTCCTCGAAGCGCATGCCCTCCCAGGCGCCGACGAAGACCTCGCCCAGGTCGTCGTCGACGACCGGTTCGGGGATCCCGGTCCGTGCCGCATCGACATATGGGGCCAGCGTCTGGCGACATCGCCGGAACGGAGAGACGAAGACCGCGGCCGGCGGATCCATCTGGACCAACCGGACCGCGAGCCGCTCTGCCTGCTCCAGCCCCTGCTCCCCGAGCGGCGGGTCCCACTGCCGGCCGCGGGGCGACATCGTGAACTCCGAGGAGTCGAAGTCGACCCGGGCGTGCCGGATGAGCAGAAGCCTGATGCTCACGGCGCGCGAGGCGAGCGTGCCCGGCGGGCATCCCGCCGGGCTCGCCAGGAGGTGGCGAACCGCTCGAGGTCGGCCCGGATCCACACGCGCCCGGAGCGGAGGCTCTGCAGGGGCGGGGGGAAGCTCCCTCGGTCCAGGTAGGTGACCACCCGCCGCTTGTCCCACCCCATGACCTCGGAGGCCTCGGCCACGCCGGCGAGGATGGGGATGGTCTCGACGAGGAGCAGGAGGCCACGGGAACCCTCGCGGTCGCCGGCGGGCGCGGGGGGCAACGCCTCCTCGACCGCTCGAGACAGAGCCTCCAGGCAGAGTTCGCGTGTCGGGCCAGACGCGAGGACGGGCTCCTCAAGGTCAGCCCGGGCTTCCCATCCGCCCGCCGGCTCCTGCCACATCCTGGCCCGAACCCGCACGGGGCCCAAGCATATGCAGTTGCGCTCGAACGTATGTTCGACTAGGATGCGGAGCTCCTATGCGCTGGGACAACCTTCGCCTGGCGGAGCTCCCTCGGGACGAGCGGGTCCCCCTGCCCCTGTTCGAGCAGGGTGCGACCGTCCGGACGTTCGACACCCCGGAGTTCCGGGGCATCACCTTCTACGAGGTTCGCGCACGCTCGATCATCAATCGGGTGCCGGAAGCCTCACGGGTCCCGTTTCGATGGACCATCAATCCCTATCGAGGCTGCAGCCATGCATGTTTGTACTGCTTCGCCAGGAATACTCACACGTTTCTCGACCTGGACTACGGCGAGGACTTCAACACGCAGATCGTGGTCAAGGTCAACGCCCCCGAGCTTCTGCGCAGGGAGCTCGCGGCCACAGCCTGGCAGGGCGAGCACATCGCCATGGGGACCAACGTCGAC
>JBKPBM010000080.1:0-8093 GCA_046744325.1 Actinomycetota bacterium
GAGGTGGCACTTCCAGAAGTCGAGAAGATCTATGTTGTTGATCGTCGTCTTCCCACGCTCTACCTCCAGCAAAATGCCAGTGCCAGCGATGCCTAGGAAATAGTCGGGGCGGATAGTGCTTGCGTCGTATTCAGCGAAGAGCCCTCGGGACTCATCCGCAAACCCCAGCTCTCGAGCGAAGGACAGGAAGGAGTCTTGAATCTTGCGGCTGCTCGCTCCCGGCAGGTTAGCCGCAAGGATCCTCGCTTGCGTTTCCGTTGAATTGAGGTGTTCAAGTAGCTCTTCGGCGACGCTTGCCACCGCGCGAAACTCAGCGGTTCCGCTCGACTCTGCCTGGGTGAGCTTCCTCAACTCGACAGCCACGTGCCCTCCCTCCCCACGAACGCGAGGATCCGACGTATCGGGGACCGTCAGCGTACCGCCGCTGCGAAGGGCACGGCTTACTGTCGGCTTCGCTGGAGTGGGGCAGGATCTCGCCTTTCTCCCACGCCACCGCCAAATCCAACGCTTCGGTAGCAAGCCGGAGACCTTCCCGGGGGATCGCCGCCGATCGTCCGAGTGCGGCCAACGAACGCGGGCACGCCGGCGGCTGCCTGTGAGGGCGCGGTCCCCGCGAGTTCCTCGGCACGTCTCGTGGGCCGTCGGCCCGCTCGGCCGGCCGGGCTGAGGCCCCGATCGGGAGGTGACTGACCCCCTGTCACGCTCGCTGCCACGTTGAGGCCCGATGCCCATTGGCATTCCCGTGGAAGTGGGCCCACCCCGGCCGTATGCTCGGCCAGCCATGGCCACCTGTGCTTCGTGCGGCGAAGCCAACCCCGATCGGGCGCGGTTCTGCCTCAACTGCGGGTCACCGCTCCAGGCTGCACCGGCGGGTGAAGAGCGGAAAGTCGTCACCGTCCTGTTCTGCGACCTGGTCGGGTTCACCGCCTCGTCCGATGGAGCCGATCCAGAGGATGTTCGAGCGCGCATCCGCCCCTACCACGCCCGTCTGCGGCAGGAGATCGAGCGCTACGGGGGCACGATCGAGAAGTTCATCGGGGATGCGGTGATGGCGGTGTTCGGGGCCCCGGTGGCGCACGAGGACGATCCAGAGCGGGCCGTCCGGGCGGGGCTGCGGATCCTGGATGCGATCTCCGACTTGAACGACTCCGACCCTTCGCTCCAACTGCAGGTCAGGGTGGGGATCGAGACGGGGGAGGCCGTGATGGCCGTGGGCGCCCGGCCCGAGCGGGGCGAGGGCATCGTGACCGGGGACGTGGTCAACACCGCCTCGCGCCTGCAGGGAGCTGCCCCCGTGAACGGCGTGGTGGTGGGGGCGGGTACCCACGCCGCCACCGAGAGGGTCTTCGAGTACCACGATCTGGAGCCGGTCGCCCTCAAGGGGAAAGCCGAGTCGGTACGCCTGTGGCACGCGGTGGCGGCTCGGGCGAGGTTCGGTACCGACGTCACCCGGGGCCTCACCACGCCTCTGGTCGGCCGTCAGATCGATCTCGGCATCCTCACCGGCGCATTCCAGAAGAGCCTCCACGACTCGAGCGTCCAGCTGGTCACCATCGTCGGTGAGCCCGGCGTGGGGAAATCCCGCCTGGTGGCGGAGCTGTTCGCCCACATCGACGGGCAGCCCGACCTGCTGATCAGGTGGCGCCAGGGGCGGTGCCTCCCATACGGGGACTCCGTGGCCTTCTGGGCCCTCGGCGAGATCGTCAAGGCCGAGGCCGGCATCCTGGAGAGCGATTCCCCGGCGGCGGCCGCCTCGAGGATCGACGCGGTCGTGCAGGAGCATCCGGATGCGCCGTGGCTCCGGCAGCGCCTCCGTCCCCTGGTGGGGCTCGACGCCCCAGAGGCAGCTCTGGAGGAGAACTTCGCCGCGTGGCAGGCCTTCCTCGAACACCTCGCCGAGCAGCGTCCCTGCGTGTTCGTGTTCGAGGACCTCCACTGGGCCGACCAGACGTTCCTGGCGTTCCTCGAGCACCTGGCGGAGTACGCGGAGGGCGTCCCCATGCTCCTGCTGGGGACGGCCCGGCCCGAGCTGTTCGAGAAGGCACCGGCGTTCGCCCAGTCGGCCATCAACACCCACCGCATCAACCTCGCCCTCCTCACGGATGTGGAGACCGCCAGGCTCGTCTCGAATCTCCTGGAGCAGGTGATCCTGCCGGCCGAGATCCACCAGGCGATCCTCTCCCGCTCGGGCGGCAACCCGCTCTATGCGCAGGAGTTCGTCCGGCTCCTCAAGGACCGGGGGATCCTCGCCAGGCGAGGCCTCACGTGGGCCATCGACCCCGACGCGGAGATCCCGATGCCCACCGGGATCCATGCCCTCATCACCGCTCGACTGGACACCCTGGCCGCCGACCGCAAGCGCCTGCTCCAGGATGCCGCGGTGATCGGGAAGGTCTTCTGGTCGGGGGCGGTGGCCGAAATGAGCGGGTTGGACACGGCGGAGGTCGAACGTGTCCTGCACGAGCTCTCCCGCAAGGAACTGGTTCGCGCGGCGCGGTCGTCATCCATCGACCGTCAGACCGAGTACGCCTTTTCCCACGCCTTGATCAGGGACGTGTGTCACTCGCAGATCCCCCGGGCCCGCCGGGCCGAACGGCACCAGCGTGCGGCCCGGTGGATCGAGGGGGTCTCGGGGGAGCGCGTGGCGGATCACGCCGACATCCTGGCGTACCACTACACGGAGGCGCTGGCCCTGGCCCGTGCCGCGGGCGCGCCAGACCTGGCGAGGGAACTCGAAGCGCCCGCCCGCCGATTCCTCCTGCTCGCCGGCGACCGGACGATCGGACTGGAGACCGGGAAGGCGATGCAGCACTACAGCAGGGCGCTGGAGCTCGCTCCCGCCGGAGATCCCGAGAGGCCGGCCATCCTGTTTCGTTGGGGGGATGCCGCCCGTCAGGCCGGGCGGCAGACCGAGGCTGTCGATGCGCTTCGGGCTGCCGTCGCGGGGTTCGAGGACCTGCACGATGGTCTGGGCGCGGCCAGGGCGATGGTCATGCTCGCGCAGACCCTCGTCTACTCCGGCGACGCACGGGGCCATGAGCTCGTGGAAGAGGCGGTGGCGCGACTCGAGCGCGAGGCCTTGGGAGCCGACCTGGTGAGCGGCTATTCGCAGGCGGCAGGGCTGTGCGTGCGCAGGGGCGCCTACCACGAAGCGATCCGATGGGCCGATCGGGCCATCGCCCTGGCCTCCGAGCTCGGACTCGAGGTGCCGGTCGGGGCGCTGGGATCGCGGGGCACGTCGCGATGTTGCCTCGGCGATCCAGAGGGCCTGGAGGAGGAACGGCGCGCGCTCGGTGCCGCGGTCGCTCGGGGACTGGGCCGCCAGGCGGCCGTGCTCTACAACAACATGGCCGTCGATCTCGCCTCCATCGCCGGCCCCGGGGAGGCCCTGCGTACGCTGGAGGAGGGGATCGCGTTCGCCGAGAGCCGCGGGATCGACGAGTGGGCCATGTGGATGAAGACCGGCATCCTCAACAACCGGCTGGCCGTCGGAGCGTGGGACCAGATCGAGACCGATGCCGTGCCGCTGGCCGATCGACTGGAGTCAGGAGGCATGGTGATCCCGCTGATCTGGGTTCGTCTGGCCATGGGCCGGATGCTCCTACTGCGCGGGGAGCGGGAGAGGGCGGAGCCGATCATCGAGTGGGCATTGGAGGCCGCCCGGACCGCAGGGGGCGCGGATGAGCGGCCGGCTGCCTTCACCCTCGCCGCGCTCGATCGCCTTGAGGCGGGCCAGCCCGATCGGGCCCGCGAACTCCTGAACGAACTGGACCAGATGGGCCTGCACGCCAACGACAACTATGTAGCGACGCTCCCCGAGCTGGTGCACACCGCCCTCACCGCCGGGGACCTCGAGCTGGCCGAGCGGCTGGCCGAGGGCGCGCAGCCTCTCTTTCCCTTGCACGAGAACGCGCTGCTCTCGGTCCAGGCACTGCTGACCGAGGCGCGCGGCTCGGCACGAGAGGCGGCGGACCTGTTCGCCCGTGCCGCCGAGCGCTGGGGCGCCTACGGGGACGTGTGGGAGCGAGCTCAGGCTCTTCTGAACCGGGGCCGGTGCTTGCTGACCGGCGGGGAGCGCCATGCCACCGCTCGCGTGCTCGAGGAGGCTCGAGCGATCTTCGTCCGTCTGGGGGCCAGGCCTGCCGCGGCCGAGACCGACCTGCTCGTCGAACGGGCGATGGCGGCCAGCTCCTGAGCGACCTCCCCCATGTGCGCGACCCTGATTCGGTCCTCACCAATACGGACCCCGCTCAGGCGGTCTTCGCGAGCAGCTGCTCTCCCTGGTTGACGTAGAAGGTCGCCCCGACCGAGCGATAGAACTCGAGCGCCTTCTCGAGCTGCGCCTCGCCCTCGGGTCGCCGGCCGGTCTCGATGAGCTCCTCGGCCGCTCGAAGACGCAGCCGCGCTTCCCAGGTCGGGCTGCCGCCCTCGGCCCACATGTCGGCTGCTCGGACGAAGTCGCGGTCGACGCACGCGAGACCGAGCGCCTTCCACTGCGGGAAGGAACCGTTGCCCAGGATCTCGCGCAGCCCCGGCTCGTGTTCGAGCGCGACGCGCGTGAACAGGAAATCCAACGACAAGCCAATGGCCGCGTCGTGCGGATGGAGCCGAGCGACATCGAGGATCTCGCGTGCGATGGCGCGCGCCTCGTCCTCGCGACCGCGCGTTTCGAACGCTGATGCGACCGCTGCGAGGTTCGGGAGAAGTTCCTGGGGGTCGTTCACCGTTCGGGCGAGGGAGAGGGCTGCCTCATAGTCAGCGAGGGCGCCGGCGAGGTCCCCTCGCGCCTCGCGGATGCGCGCGCGTTCTCGACGTGCCGTGCCCTCCATGTAATGCGGCGAGCCCGCCTCGCACTCGCGGATGAACTCGTCGTGCTTCTGAAGGGCCTCGTCCCACCTGCCGAGAATGAGTGCGGCCTGTCCCACCTGCGCTCGGAGCCAGCGCGTGCCGGAGGCGTCGCCGAGGCGCTCGGCGATCCGCAACCCTTCTTCGTACAGCTCGGCAGCCCGCCGAAACGCGAACGAGAAGACGGCCTGCACCGCGACGTTGTTCGCGATCGATCCGGCCACCGGCGAGTTCGCGGCCACGGCGATCTCGAGCGCTCGCACCTCGTCCTGCGCGCCGGTGGGATCGCCGAGGTAGACCTTGGCGAGCCCGACGGTGGCGAGCGCGTGCGCCTGGAGCTCCTCCACCTCGAGGGCCTCGGCCATCTCCAGCGCCTCCATCGCGAGCCGGAGGCCCTCCGTGGGATCCCCCCCGATCGTCCGAGTCCGGGCGATGAACGCGAGCACGCGGGCGGCTGCCAGTGAGCGCTCCGCCCCCACGAGCTCCTCGGCGCGCCTTTCGTGAGATCTCGCTTTGTCGTTCTGGCCTCGGTGCCACCAGATCCGTGACATCGAGAGCTCGGCCTCCGCGGCCTTTTCGCGGTCTCCCGCTCCAAGCAGCGCGTCGCGGGCCACTTCGAGAGCGGCCTCGGCCCCCTCGTCGGCCGCGATGTGGAGCGCATCGGCGTAGCGGTACAGGACCTGCGGCCGCTCGTCGTCCCCGTCGGGCCACAGAGCAAGTGCGTCGCCGTAATAGGCGGCTGCGGCCGGGTAGGCGTTCACGGAGAACGCCCGATCGCCGGCCGCGCGCAGGGCCAGACGCGTGGGGATCGCGAGATCGTCGGCGTCCTGCCCCGAAGCCTGCGCCAACTTGAGCGCCGAGCTCCAGTGATGGGCGAGCAGCTCCGCGTGATCCTCCGGGCGGCCCAGGCCCTGGATCCACTCCGCGGTCTGGCGATGCTTCCTCGCGCGGTCGCCCCGCGGGATCTGGCCGTAGGCGACGTCCCTCAGGAGCATGTGGGCGAACGCCCATTCGCCCTCGCTCCCGACCGAGGAGCGGCGCTGGCGGGTCAGGAAGCCCTTGCGCTCCAGCGAGTGGAGGAGCGTGGCCGCCTCTCGCTCGTCCCTCCTCAGCGCCCCGGTCCAGAAGACCTTGCCGATGACCGCCGCGTCCTGGAGGAGGGCCTTCGCGTCGGCAGACAATCCGTCGAGCCGCGCGGCGACGATCCCCTGCAGGGTCTCGGGGAGGGGAAGGTCGTCCGCCGAGCCGCGTTCCTGATAGAGCTGTGCGAACTGCTCGGCATACAGCGGATTGCCCTCCGACCGTTCCAACAGTGCCTGCTGGATCTCGGCCGGCAGCACGGAGCGGTGGAGGATATCTGAGATCAGGACGGCGGTCTGGTCCCTCGTGAGTGGGGAGAGCCCGACCGTCGAGGCGTTCAGCTTCCCTCCGCCCCACCCGGGGCGGCGCTCGAGCAGCTCCGGCCTCGCGCTGCACACCACCAGGAGTCGGACGCCGCTCAGCCAGTCGACGAGCTCGTGCACGAAGTCCAGCAAGCCCTCGTCCGCCCAATGGAGATCCTCGAAGACGAGCACCAGAGGGCGCTGTTCCGCGAGCGCCTCGAGGAAGCGCCGCCACGCCGCGAAGGCCTCCCCACGGCGGTCGCCCCCGAGGCCCGCATCGGTCTCCAGCCCGGCCAGCGGGCGAAGATGCGACAGGACCCACCGGGCGTCGTTCGCATCGGAGATGGTGTCCTCGACCGCGGCTCGAAGTTTCTCCGCCGCCTCAGTCTCGGTGTCCTGCTCGAGGATCCCCGCCTGCGCCTTGACGACCTCGGCGAGTGCCCAGAAGGCCACCCCGTCGCCGTAGGCGAGGCATCGTCCCTGCCGCCAGGTGATCAGCTCCGCCTCGGCGTCGACCATCCGGGAGAGCTCGTACACGAGCCGGCTCTTGCCCATCCCGGGCACGCCGACGAGCGTGACGAGCTGAGGGGCCCGTTCGTGGCGAGCGCGATCGAGCGCATCCCGTAGTACGGAGAGCTCTCGCTCGCGGCCGACGAGCCGGGCGGGCGTGCGGTGTGCGACGTCCACTCCGAAGCGCGACGTCGCCTCCACGGCCTCCCAGACCGGGACCGGTTCCGCCTTTCCCTTCGCCTGCACCGCGGGCAACTCGCGGTACGTGATCAGGTTCCGGGTCGCCCGGTATGTCACCGCTCCCACCAGGATGCCGTTGACGGGAGCGGCCGCCTGGAGGCGAGCGGCGGTGTTGACCACGTCCCCCGAGGCCATCCCCTCACCTTCCGACGGGCGCGCGCCCAGCGCAACGAGCGCCTCGCCGGTGGTGACGCCGATCCGCAGGTCCGTCTCCTCGGCTCTCGCGAAGTCGCGGATCGCCAGCGCCGCGCGGACGGCGCGCTCCGGATCGTCCTCGTGGGCGACGGGTGCGCCGAACAGGGCCATGACCGCGTCCCCGATGAACTTCTCCACCGTCCCGCCGTGACGCTCGAGCTCAGCGCGGACCCGCGACTGGTAGCGCGATAGGAGCGATCGAACGTCCTCAGGGTCCAGGCCCTCCGCTCGGGCGGTCGACCCCACCAGGTCGCAGAAGAGGACCGTGACGACCTTGCGCTCCTCGCGTACCTCACGCTCGGCAGCCAGCTGCACGCCACACATGCCGCAGAGTCGGAAGCCCTCGGGGTTCTCCTGGCCGCAGCTCGGACAGACGATAGCCACGGGGGAAGGGTACGACGCGCAGTCGTCAACGCGGCCGCTCGCTCCGGCGGCTTGTCGCGGTTCGGCGGGCCTCTTCCGTGGTGAAGGCGCCGCGCCGGCTGCGGATCCAGGCGCGGGCCTCTCGGTGCGCGAGGGCCTCATAGGTGATGAGGGCCACACAGATGGCCGCAACGATGGCGAGGGCAGCGAGAGCCGGCACCACTCTGGCGACGGGGAGCAGCCCGAGCAACACGACCGACGCGACCGGTCGTCCCCGGCCCAGGCCACCGCCGGTCCGCAAACGCAGCGCGACGTGGGCAAGCAGATACAGTGCGATCCCACCGACGAGGCCGAGTGCCGGGACGGTTGGAAGTGAGCGAGTCACCTCGGGGAGGGCCGTCTTCAACCCGAACGCAAACAGCACGATGCCCCCGACCATCGGCAGGTGCAAGTACGAGTACGCGTCTCTGGCGAACGCCGCGCGCCGCGCTCCCGTTGCCTCGGCCAGCCTGGCCTGGGCGACGTAGACGACCCAATCGAAGTACGACCACCAGAGGC
>JBKPBM010000252.1:0-7239 GCA_046744325.1 Actinomycetota bacterium
GGCCAGCACCACGCCCTTCACCTCGCCGTGCTCGACCAGGATCCTGTCCACCGGGGCCTGGCAGCGCACCTCGGCGCCGAAGTGGCGGGCGGCGTCGGCGAGCGCCAGGCTGATCTGGCCGGTGCCGCCGCGCGAGAACCCCCAACTGCGGAAGGCGCCGTCGATCTCGCCCATGTAGTGGTGCAGCAACACGTAGGCGGTGCCGGGCGAGCGCACGCCCTGGAACGTGCCGATGATGCCGGAGGCCGACATGGTGGCCTTGAGCGGATCGGTCTCGAACCACTGATCGAGGAAGTCGACCGCGCTCATGGTCATGAGCTGGACGAACACCGCCTGCTGATGGCGCGGGAGGTCGCGGAACGTCCGGGCCAGCCGGGCCAGCGGCGTCCACTCGCGTGGATCGATCCGCGCGGGGTCCGGCGGGACCACCGAGAGGATCGGCTTGATGAACCTGGCCATCTCGACCATGAGCAGGCCGTACTCCTCGTAGGCCTCGGCGTCGGTGCGTGACCAGCGCCGCAGCTCCCGCATCGTTCGCCCGTGGTCGTTGACCCGCCACAGGTAGTCGTCGTCCAGCGGGGTGAACGTGCCGTCGAGGGGCAGGATCTCCAGGCCGTGCCGGGGAAGTTCAAGCTCCCGGATGATCTCGGGTCTGAGCAGCGAGACGACGTAGGAAGCCACGCTGAACCGAAATCCGGGAAAGACCTCCTCGGTCACCGCCGCGCCGCCCAGGATGTGCCGGCGCTCGAGCACCAGCGTGGAGAGTCCGGCGCGCGAGAGATAGGCGGCAGCGGTGAGCCCGTTGTGCCCACCGCCGATCACCACCGCGTCGTACCGCTTGGCCACGCTGACCCCCATCGCCGATCGCCCGAAAGCCGGAGCGCGAATACTCTAGATGACCGGCCCATCCGCTCTCCGCATAGACCTTGATACTGGGCTGGTCTTCTCCGATGCTGATGCTGCAGCGCTCTACGACCTGCTGAACCCATGGGACCCTGAGCGCTGGCCCGGCGATGGCTTTTACCAAGAGTTGGTGATGGCAGCGGGCTCGGTCCTCGATGTCGGCTGTGGCACGGGCGCGATGCTTCATCGAGCGCGCGCCACGCCTTCCAATCCCTCGTCACCGATGACGAGGTCCGGGCCTCGCTCGCGGCCATCCGGGCAGCGCTGCGCGAGGGCGGCGGCTTCGCGTTCGAGACGCGCCATCCGCAGGCGCGCGCCTGGGACTGGAACCCATCCGATGTCTCGGAGGTCGTCGACGCGACGGGCCGGGCTTCGATTCCTGGAGGTCTCGACGCTCGATGCGTTCCTGGCCGAAGCGGGCTTCGTGATCGAGGCTCGGTACGGCGACTGGCAATGCGGGCCCACTTGACGTAAGGAGCAACGAGATCATCACCATTGCTCGGCGGCAGCCGTCGGCCATTCCTGGCGTCTGGCACCCTCTCCGACCGTTTCGTGTTCGCCATCGATCGGCTCGACCCTCTACGCTTTCGACATGGCCGACACCACAGGGCTTCGGATCGCGATTGCGCTGTTCCCCGACGCCGAGGAGCTCGACTGGGCCGGGCCGTGGGAGGTGCTCAGCGCGTGGGCCAGGAACTGGCCCGATGACGGGGTCGAGGTGTTCACCGTCGCTCGAACGCTGGACCCCGTAACCTGCGCGAAGGGCCTGCGCGTCCTGCCAGACCACACCTGGGAGAGCGCGCCGCCGTTCGACGTCCTCGTCTACCCCGGTGGGCGAGGGACGCGGCCTCAGCTCGGCGACGAGGACATCCGAGCCTGGCTCCTGAAGACGGCTGCCGGCGGCACCCTCATGACCAGCGTGTGCACCGGATCGCTGGTGTTCGCCGACGCCGGCCTGCTGGACGGCCGGCCTGCCACGACGCACTGGGGATCGCTGGAACAGCTGCCCACGCTTGGCAGGGACATCGAGGTCCGACCCGACGACCGGTTCGTCGACACCGGCGGCGTGATCACGGCGGCGGGCGTCTCGGCCGGGATCGACATGGCCCTGCACCTCATCCAGCGCCTCCATTCGACCGAACGGGCCAGGGAGGTCCGGCGCTACATCCAGTACGACCCCGAGCCTCCCGTATGATCCAGGGCTCGTGAGCATCGGCACCGCGTTCCATCCGCGCACCGCGCCCCTCAACCGCAAGCTCCAGTGGCGCGAGTGGTCGGGCTACTGGGCGGCCGGCGCCTACGCCGACGCGCCCGACATCGAGTACAACGCGATCCGTGAAGCGGCGGCCCTGATCGACGTCACGCCGCTGTTCAAGTACCTGGTCAGCGGGCCCGACGCCACGCGCCTGGTCGACCGGGTCAGCGTCCGTGACGCCACCAAGCTCAAGGTGGACCAGGTCTGGTACTCGTGCTGGTGCGACGAGCACGGCAAGGTCGTCGACGACGGGACGATCACCCGACTCGACGAGACCACGTACCGATGGACGGCGGCCGACCCCTCGCTGCGGTGGTTCCGGATGAACGCACGAGGCCTCGACGTCCAGATCGAGGAGATCAGCGAATCCATGGCGGCCCTCGCGCTGCAGGGACCGAAGTCGCGTGACGTGCTGCAGCGGGCCACGGGGCAGGACTTCGGCGACCTGCGGTACTTCCGCCGCCGGGCGTCGCGGATCGGGAAGCTCCCGGTCGACGTGACCCGCACCGGCTACACGGGAGACCTCGGCTTCGAGCTGTGGGTCGACGCCCGGAAAGCCGTGAACCTGTGGGACGCGGTGATGAAGGCGGGACGCGACTTCGGGATCCGGCCCGCCGGGATGCTTGCCCTGGACATCGTGCGCGTCGAGGCCGGCCTCATCCTCCTCGAGGTCGACTACACCAGCGCCCGCCACGCGCTCATCCCCGAGCAGGCCTACTCGCCGTTCGAGCTCGGCATCCTGGGCACCATGGTCAAGTTCGACAAGGGTGACTTCGTCGGCAAGCGCGCGCTCATGGCCGAGCAGGCCGCGGGGGGGCCACTCCGGCGCCTGGTCGGGCTGGAGCTGGACTGGAACCGGCTGGAGGCGCTCTACGCGGCCCAGGATCTGCCGCCGGTCATGCAGCCGATCACATCGCGCACCCACGTCCCCCTCTACGCCGGTCGCGCGCAGGTGGGCCGGGTCACCAGCACGACCTGGAGCCCCACGCTGAAGAAGGCGATCGCCCTGGCATCGGTGGGGGCCGCCCACAGCGCGACCGGAACCACGCTCCAGGTCGAATGGACGGTGGAGGCCAAGCGCGGCAGGGTCGACGCGCTGGTCTCCGAGATCCCCTTCTTCAACCCGCCGCGCAAGACGGCCGTGCTTGAGGCGCCCGCGGCCCCTTAACCGAGCGGAAAGGTCGCCGTCCAGGTGGTCTGGTGGTACTCCTGGCGATGTGCCGGGCGAGAGGATCGGCACCACACGATGTGCACGCCACGCTCGCCGGCGGCGATGCCGTTGTAGTCGCCAAGGAACGCCACCCGGTGCCCTTGCGTGTTGAACACATCGGCCGCGTAGGCCAGGTCGATGGGCTCGCCCACCACGGTTTCGGCCCCGAATGTCTCGCCACCATCGCGTGAGGCCACGAACGCCTCCTCGACGAATCGGGAGAACCCCTCGCGGTCGTCGCGGGTGAAGTACATGACGAAGACGCTCCCGCCGTACGCGGCCACCACGGGGGTGAAGTGATCGACCAGGTCGTTCTCGGGATCCCGGTTCACGCGTGTCTCGCTGCTCCACGTCAGGCCGTCGCCCGAATGGATCACCAGGATGTCGTTGAGCGGCGTCCGATCCGGATGCCGGCCGTCCTGCCACACGACGTAGATCTCGCCGGTGACGGGGTCCACGGCCGCGGCCGGAATCCCGAACCCCGTTCGCATACCACGCGCTTCCTTCCACTCGTCCCGGGCGATGATCTCCGGTTCGGCGAATGTCTGGCCCCCGTCGTGGGAGGTCTGGGCGTAGAGGTTGAAGTGGGGCCCGAAGGCGTCCTCGTACACCACGGTCAGGTCGCCGTTCGGCTGAACCAATGGAAGCGCTCCCTGCCCGAGCACGTCCCCGGACAGGTTGATCAGCGCGCTCCAGGTGTCCCCGCCATCGTCCGAGTAGCGCATGACGATCGGCGCGTAGGGGTGGAAGAAGAACCCACGGATGTAGGTCAGGTACAGCCGGCCGTAGTGCGGACTTCCCGGATCGACGTCGACGGCGATCGACCCGTTGTCGACGAACCGGTCGCACTCCACTCGCTCCTGGGCGTAGAGGGGGCCGCTCCAGGTCAGACCGCCGTCGTCGGATCGCTCGACCCCCAACCCTCGCTCGCACGTGTCTCGGTTCGCCCCGCCCACTCCGATGTACACGCGGCCATCCGGCCCGAACGCCACCGTGGAGTCGCCCGTCCGTAGCCACGGCCCTCCCTGGATGGTGGTCAGGCCGGGCAGCGTTCCCGCCGTCCACGTCCTTCCGCCGTCCAGCGAGGAGGCGAACCCGATGGCCGCCGCCGCGCCGTCGGGGTTGCGGCCCTGGGCGAACGTGGCCACGACGCGGCTCGGGTCGTTCGGGTCGACCGCCGCGTCGGGCTCGACCTCGGTGTCGTCTTCCGAGAGATCCAGGCCGTGGACGGTGTCCCGGTTGATCTGCTGAACCCCGGCGGGCGTGAGCGAAGCGATCGCGGATCCGGCTCGCCCGACCCCGAGCCCGGGGACCAGCAAGCCGACGAGGAGTGCGACGAGGAACGAGCGGGAGGCCATCGCGCTGGTACGGCCCCGGAAGGGATTCGGTTCCCGCCTGCCGGACAGCCCCGGACATGCGTCGGGATCGAAAGGCGGTGACCAAGCGTCCCGTCCCTTGTTCTCTTTCGAGAACCGGTCTCCCGCGACCGTCCGGGCGTGGGTACCGCCTTCCGATCCCTACGACCTCGAAGCCTAGCTCAAATCCGGCCAGGAGGAAAACTGCGCGAGACCCACTTTGTGGGGGACTTCCGGCCCTCAGGGGGAGGCCTCGGGCGCGATAGGACGCCATCCCCGCAGCCGGTACCATTCGGCGGCGATGCGTACCTCCGAAGCCGTCATTTCTTCCCTGCACGACTTCGTCCGGGCCTGTCTGGAGGAGACGGGAGTGCCCGGGTTGGCGCTGGCCCTGACCGATCGAACCGAGCTCACGCATGCGGCCACGTTCGGCTGGGCCAACATGGACGCTCGCCTACCGGTGACGACCGAGACCCTGTTCGAGATCGGCTCGATCGGCAAGACCTTCACCAGCGTGCTGGTCCAGCAGCTTCGAGAGGATGGGCGGCTGCATCTCCACGTGCCGGTCACCGACCACATTCCCTGGTTCCAGGTACGGTCGCGATTCGGCCCGATCACGCTGCACCACCTCCTCAGCCACACGGCCGGGATCATCCGGGGCGCGGACATCACCTCCGACTCGCTGTTCGACGTGTGGGCGCTGCGGGACACGGAGACCGGAACGCCACCGGGCGAGTTCTTCCATTACTCGAACGTGGGGTACCGCGTGATCGGTGCACTGATCGAAGCGGTCACCGGCCGTTCGTATCCGAACCTCCTGCAGGAGCGCATCCTGGACCCGCTGGGCATGGCCTCGACCACCCCGGCCATCACCAACGACGTGCGAGCCCGCCTGGCCGTGGGGTATCAGCCCTTCTTCGACGACCGGCCGTTCTCCCCAGGCGACCGGCTCGCGCCGGCGCCCTGGCTCGAGACGGGGACGGCCGACGGGAGCCTGGCCTCGACCGCCGAGGACCTGGCAGCGTTCCTGCGGATGCTGCTCAACCGAGGGGAGGGGGCGCGTGGGCGGCTGATTTCGGACGAGAGCTTCGGCCTGATGACGCAACGCGTCGCCCCGGCCGATGAGGACCGCGACTATGACTGCGGCTACGGGGTGACGCTGTGGGAGGCGAACGGGCACCCCGCCCTTGGGCATGGAGGCTCGATGGTCGGCTATGTCTCCTCGATGCACGGCGACGTGGATGGAGGGTTCGGCGCGGTGGCACTCGCCAACGCGCTCCTGCCGGGGGACGCCGTGGTCGATGTCGTCCGGTATGCCCTCGCGCTGATGAGGGCGGCCGCTGAGGGGGGTCCACTCCCCTCGCCGCCAGACCCGAGAGATGAGCCCTGGAGGAGCCCGTCGGTCTCGGGGGAGGCGGTGCCGACGCTGCCCGAAGGCTGGGAGGCGTACCCGGGCCACTACCGCGCGAACAATCCGTGGCTGTCGAACTTCCGGATCGTGCAGCGGGGCGGCCGGATGATCCTGGCCATCCCCGGCGAAGACGAGATGCCCCTGGTGCCGATGGACGACGGCGCGTTCAGGGAGGATGACGAGCGATCGCCCGAACGGTTGCGGTTCGATGCGATCGTCGATGGTCGAGCCCTGCGGGCGAACCTCTCCGGCTGCGACTACTACCGGGTGCCCGCGCCGTAGCGCGCCCGGCGAACGGAGGGTCGAGCGCTGGTAGGCTCGACGGGATGACCGCGTCGTCACTGACACCGATGCTGACCGTCAGGGACGCGGCTGCCGCGATCGCGTTCTACCGCGAAGCATTCGATGCGGTCGAACGGACTCGGTCACAGCGCCGACGGGACACGTGGTGGCCGAGCTGGAGATCGATGGGCTGGCCTTCTTCGTCGTCGAAGAGAACCCCGATGCATTCAATCTCAGCCCTCGATCGCTCAACGGGACGTCAGTTCGCATCAACCTCATCGTCGCTGACCCCGATGCCACCGCATCCAAGGCGATCGGTGCCGGGGCCACAGAAGTCTTTCCGGTCGCCGACCAGCCCTACGGGCTTCGGCAAGGACGAGTCGCTGATCCCGACGGTCATCACTGGCTGATCGGCGCGCCCCTCGCGGATTGATGTCTCCTGCCGTTTGGGGCCGGGAGCGCAGTTAGATCGAGCCGCCGGCGACCGCGGGAAGGATCGAGACCGTGTCGCCGTCCTCCACCCTCGTCTCCAGGGCCCCGAGGTAGCGGACGTCCTCGTCATTCACGTAGAGGTTGACGAACCGGTGGACCCGGCCGTCGTCGGCAACGATGCGTCCCTTGATCCCGGGATAGACCCGATCGAGATGCTCCAGGAGATCGCGGAGCGTCTCCCCTTCCGCCTCCACGATCGGGCTGCCGCCCACCTGGGGGCGGAAGATGGTTGGGATCTTCACGGTCACGGGCATGGCGGATCAGCGCTCCTCGGATGCGCGCGTCCTGACGCCGTGCTCGGCCTCGGGGGGGGATTGCATCGGGGCCAGGC
>JBKPBM010000143.1:0-2048 GCA_046744325.1 Actinomycetota bacterium
ACCTTGGCTCCCATCGTCTCCATGAAGACGCGCCGGTAGGGCTTCTGCTGATATGACGCCTTCACCATGTAGACGAGGCATTCGAGGTCGAAGAAGGCGCACGCCATGGAGAGCGCGGAGCCCCACTGACCGGCACCGGTCTCTGTGGCCAGCCGCGTGATGCCGGCCTCCTTGTTGTAATAGGCCTGGGCCACGGCGGTGTTGGGCTTGTGGGAGCCGGCGGGGGAGGTGCCCTCGTACTTGAAGTAGATGTGGGCCGGGGTCTGGAGCGCCTGTTCCAGGCGGCGGGCCCGGTACAGGGGTGACGGCCTCCACAGGCGATAGATGTCGAGCACGGGGCCGGGGATGTCGATCCACCGCTCGGTGGACACCTCCTGCATGATCAGGGCCTCGGGGAACAGCGGGGCCAGATCGGCCGGTCCCACCGGCTGGCCGGTGCCGGGGTGCAGCGGCGGCAACGGGGGGAAGGGCAGGTCGGGCAGGAGGTTGTACCAGGCGGTGGGGAGGTCGTCCGTCCCGAGGTTGAACTGGATTGGTTCGGCCATGGCTGCCTCCTTCGGACCCCTGTGCCGCCGGTTCGGTGAGGCGCCATTGTAGGTCGAACCGAGCACGAGCACGGAGGGAGAAACGACCTGGTGAGGGTGCGTGCACCAATTTGAGCCTCAAATTGGTGCACTTGGAAACTGGGTCGTCCCCTCTGGCCCACCGTCGCACGAACCACGGTCCTCGAAAATGCGTATCAACTGGCGAATGGCCGGCCAACGGAGATCGGTTCCGCGCGCGCCGTCGCCGCGCGCCGCGGCATGAGGCGGCGGCTCCGCCGTTTCCTCGGCCCCGTGGGGACCTCGCCCTGGCTGCGGGCGCCGCTGCTGTTGTTCCGGGTTCCGGCCTTGATGCTCGCCACGTTGGTGGCCGTGGGCATCCTGGGTGTTGCCAGCGCGGCCAGCCCGCTGTTCCTCTCCTCCTCCTCCAACGGTGCCCTGGACAACGCGATCACTGGATACACCTGTCCCTGGAGCGTCGGGTACGAGGTGGGCATCAACGGCCCGCTGGTCGAGCGGGAGGGGGGCTTGAAGCGGTTCCAGGATCGCGAGGCGGCGCTGACCGCGGCTGTGACGCCCGTGCCCCACCTGGGCCCGCCGGTCCTCACCGTGGTCGGGTCCACCGTCGGCGTCTCCCGCTCCGGCCGGCCGGCAGGCTTCCAGAACGTCCGGCTGATCACCCGGGACGGCTTTCTCCAGCACATCTCGGTCGTCGAGCGCGGCACGGCCGAAGGCGTGTGGATCACCGACCGGCGGGCGGCTTCGCTGAACGTCCATGCCGGGGACACGGTCGATCTGCACGGCGTGGCCGTCGACGCCCAGGGCAGGCCCCACGATCGGACGGTATCGGTGCCCGTCGCGGGGGTGTACCGAGATCTCGCCGCCGGGCCGCCCACCACGTTCTGGTGCTCGCAGTCGGTCTACATCTATCCGCTGAACGCCTTCGCCAACTTCCTCCCGCCGCCGCTCATGCTCATGGACCGGCAGACCTTCCTCGATCTCGGGGAGCGCCTGGGCTCGACGGACGACCTGTTCAGCTGGCAGTTCCCCCTGCGTCCCGACGGGCTCACCCTGGACCAGGTGAACGCGATGGGCGGGACACTGACCCAGATCAGCACCCAGCTCGCCCAGTTCGAGGGCGAGCCCTTTCATGGCCTGTTCGGGTTCTACGTCAGGACCTCCACCGAGCTCCCGGCCATCTCCCGCCAGGCCACCGGGCTGGTCGACGCGATGCGGGGGTCGGTGGGGACGGTCTCGCTGGCCGGACGGGCGGTGGCCCTGGTGGTGATCGCCGCGGTGGGCGTCTACTGGGTGGATCGGAGGCGGCACGAGGTTGGCCTGTTGGGGGCGAAGGGCGTGAGCCCGCGGACCCTCGCCCTCAAGGTGTTGCTTGAGATCCTCCCCATCACCGTGGCCGGGGCCGCCCTGGGATGGCTGGGGGCGATCTGGTTGGTGCAGCGGGTCGGCCCAACCCCTTTCCTCGAGCCCGGCGCAGAGTCGAAAGCC
>JBKPBM010000223.1:0-3656 GCA_046744325.1 Actinomycetota bacterium
CAGCGAGCGACAACGTGACGCTGAGTGCCATCTGCCCGCATCACGGAAACGAGGCCGATGTCGGTGGTACTCGTCCCGTGGTAGTCGACCTGGCCATTGCCGACGAACGCGATCCACTGCCCATCGGGAGACCAGGCGGGCTGGCCAGCTTGGCGGGCCACTTGGTGTACGTTCGACCCGTCTGCAGCCATCTCATAGATCGACCCTTCACCATCGAACAGGATCTGGTTACTGACGGGCGACCACGACACCGATGAAACATTTGTAGCTGTATCGGTCAAGAGGCGGAGGTTGGATCCGTTCGCGTCAATCACGTAGATTTGTGACGGGAGGGCGAGAGACTCGTGTCGTATGTAGGGCTGGGCTGCGAAAGCGATGCGGGTCCCATCTGGCGACCATGAGATTCCCTGACCCGTGACGGTGTAGTCGGGGGGACTCAGCCGATGAATGCTTGAGCCGTCCGCATTCATCAGAAAGACCGAATCGTTGTGCTGGTCGCGGTCGCTGATGAAGGCGATCTGGGTGCCATCGGGGGACCAAGCCGGGCTCCGGTTGTGACCACCGCCCTCGACCAGGATGCGCCGAGCAGAGCCGCCCATCTTCGCCATCACCAGATCCCAGTGTTGCCCGGTCGCGTCCACGTCCGTATAGACGAACCACTTCCCATCCGGCGACCATGCCGGATACTCCCCGCCCCTGGAGGCAACGAGCGGGTGGCGCCCGCTCCCGTCTGAACGAATCGAATAGATCAGCCCCTGAAAACCCCTGAATGGTCCGGCGCCCGCCAGGCCGTAGACAACCGTGAAGTCGACATAGGCGATTGGCCCATTGCCGGTCGAGCGAACGGTGGCGGTCGGAAGGTCTGCCCGTCGATAGGCGCGGGCCAGTGCAAGAGAGCCGCCAATCGATCCCAGCACAACACCGATGGCCAGCGCGGCGGCCTGGGCGCGCCGAAGGAAGCGACGGCGGGCGCGCTTTCGGGCCACTCGATCGAACGCGTTGGCGGGGTCGCCGGGGACGGCGGCCCGACGCAGGTCGCGCGTCAGTCGGTCGTCGAAGTCAGACACGTTCCTCTGCCTCTGCGTCATCTGACTCTCCGAGCGAGGAAGCGAGGGCACGGCGAGCTCGGAACAGCGTGGTCTTGGTGGCGCCTTCGGTGACGCCCAGGACGGACGAGATCTCGCCCAGGTCCATGTCGAGGTAGTAGCGAAGGACAGTGGCCTCGCGCTGCCGGCGGGGGAGCGCGGCCAGCGCGCGACGCACGTCGATCGCGGCCGCGGATGGATCGGGGAGCGGTGGCTCGGTGGCGGATTCCAGTCTGGCCCGGGCTCGGCGTTCGGCGCCCAACCGGCGGAACCCGCTTCGCATCACGTTCAGCGCCACCTTCGTCACCCAGGCCCGGAGCGATTCGATACGCTCGCCGTGCTCGGATCGCTCCCACGCCCGGGCCAGGGCCTCCTGCACGGCGTCCTCGGCCATCGCCCGATCGCCACACACCAGGAAGAGCGCGCCGACCAGGCCGGGATACTCGTTCGACAGGAAGTCGCGTATCGCCGCCTCGTCCAGCGCCGGGCTCCTCCGCATCCGGACACGCTGCAAAGACGCACGACAGGGTGTCACCGGTTGACCGCGGGCGCCAGACATGTCCCACGGAATCTGCCCCGGGTCCTGTATCGTGGTCGTATCGGCTAGCACTCGCGCCCGACGAGTGCTAAAGAGGAGTGGACGTGGCGGCACGCACCGAGCTCAGTGAGCGCAAGGCGGCGATCCTTCGCGCCCTGGTCCGCTACTACATCCGGACCGGCGAGCCGGTGGGGAGCGAGGTGCTCGCGGCCAGCTCTGGCCTGGGGGTCAGCTCCGCCACCATCCGCAACGAGCTCGCCTCGCTGGAGGAGCTCGGGTACCTCACCCAGCCGCACACCTCGGCCGGCCGTGCGCCCACGGATCTCGCCTACCGCTACTACGTCGACCTCCTGCCACCGCGACCACGGCTGCGGGATGCCGAACGGCGACTGGTCGTGCACTTCTTCGACGAGGCGCTGTCCGACATCGATGAGATCGTCAAGGGGACCACGGTCCTGCTGTCGAAGCTCACCCGCTATGCCTCGATCGCCCTGGCGCCAAGCCCGAAGGAGGCGGCGATCGTCCGGGCCGAGCTGATCGGGCTGGGCACCGGAACGCTGCTGCTGGTGGTGTTCGACACCGGCCGGGTCGAGAAGCACCTCGTGGAGATCCCGATGGAGATCGGGGCCGAGGACCAGGAGCGCCTGTCCCGGCTGATCGACGAGCTGTTCCGGGGAGAGACGCTGGGGACCGCGCGAGCGGCGGCGACGGGTCGGGCCGAGGGGGCCCCGGATCCGGACGCGGCTGTGTACCGTGCGGTGGCTGGGGCGGTGGGATCCATGGAGGAGTCCGTGAGGGCCGAGCACGTGCTGGTGGGAGGGGTCTCGAACATCGCCGCGGCGGAGGCCTTCGACCGGCGGGAGACCCTGCAGCAGATCTATCAGGCCCTGGAGCGCGAGTCGGCCATCTTGCGGCTGCTTCGGGAGGCCGCTGCCCCCTACGCCGTCACCATCGGCCACGAGCATCCGGCGCCGGAGATGTGGCAGACCAGCGTGATCGCCGCGCCGTACGCGCTGGGAGGGGCCGTCGGGACGATCGGGGTGGTCGGGCCGACGCGGATGGACTACGCGGCGGCGATCTCGGCGGTCCGGGCGGTGGCCGACCGGCTCTCGGCGGCGGTCGAGGCCCTGCGAACCTGACGGCCGCAGCGGCGGGCGCCGGTACACTCGACGACATGGCCACCAGGCTCCCCGACCTCTACGCGATCCTGGGGGTGGCGTCCAACGCCTCCCAGGACGAGATCAAGAAGGCCTACCGGCGGCTGGCCCGGGAGCTGCATCCGGACGTCAATGCCGACCCGGAGGCCGAGCGCCGGTTCAAGGAGGTCACCGCCGCCTATCAGACGCTCTCGGATCCGAACCGCCGGCGCCAGTACGACCTGTTCGGCGCGCAGGGCGGACAGGGCGTGCCCGACTTCTTCCCGTTCGGCGATATGGGCGACATCTTCGATGTGTTCTTCGGTGGGAGCTTCGGCGGAGGCCGGCGCCGGGGCGCGGGGCGCCGCCGAACCCGGACCCAGCGGGGCGAGGACGTGTTCACCCGGGTCTCGCTGACCTTCGAGGAGGCGGTGTTCGGCACCAGCAAGGAGATCGCCTTCGACGGCCTCCGGGAGTGCGATCGCTGCCAGGGGAGCGGGTGCGAGCCCGGGACGCATCCCTCTCGATGCACCCGATGCGGCGGGGCCGGCGAGATCCAGGACGTCAGCCGGTCGATGTTCGGAACGGTGATGACGGCGCGCACGTGCACGATCTGCCAGGGCACCGGCGAGGAGATCGCCGCCCCGTGCACGCAGTGCTCCGGGCAGGGCCGGACCACGCGTCGACAGACCATGAACCTCGACGTCCCCGCGGGCGTGGCCGACGGTATGGAGCTGCGGGTGGCTGCGGCCGGCCAGGAGGGACGGCTGGGCGGAGGCAGCGGCGACCTCTACGTCTCGCTGGAGGTGGAGCCCCATCCGACCTTCGAGCGCCGGGGCGACGACCTGGTCTGCGCGCTGGCCGTGCCCATGACCCAGGCGGCCCTCGGTGCTGAGG